>JAFDWI010000005.1 GCA_018268545.1 Actinomycetota bacterium | reverse complement strand
GATCGCGCACGTGACGGTCGTGGATCCGAGGAGTCAACGAGTGACCAAACGAGTCGTGCTGGCCTACAGCGGGGGACTGGACACCTCCGTCGCGGTTCGCTGGATGATCGAGAACTGGGGCGTCGACGTGATCGCGCTCTCCGTGGACGTGGGCCAGGCCGCCGAGGACTGGGATGTCGTGCACGACCGTGCGATGGGAGCCGGTGCGATCGCCGCGGAGGTCATCGATGCACGGGCCGAGTTCGCGGACGAGTACGTCGCACCGGCGTTGGCCGCGAACGCGATGTACGAGGGGCGCTACCCGCTCGTTTCGGCGCTCAGCCGACCCGTCATCGTCAAGCACCTGGTCGCGGCTGCTCGACGCCACGGCGCACACGCGGTCGCGCACGGCTGCACGGGCAAGGGCAACGACCAGGTCCGTTTCGAGGTCGGTGTCCGGTCGTTGGCGCCCGACCTGGAGGTGCTCGCACCGGTTCGCGGCTGGGGGATGACACGCGAGGAGTCGATCCTGTACGCGTACCGGAACGACATCCCGATCAAGGCGACCAAGGAGAAGGTGTACTCGATCGACGACAACCTGTGGGGTCGTGCGATCGAATGCGGTGAGATGGAAGACCCCTGGCGGGTGCCACCCCAGGGCGTGTGGCTGTTGACCAAGCCGACCGAGACCGAGCCGCGCGATGTCGTCATCGGGTTCCGTCAGGGCAAGGCGACCTCGATCGACGGTGAGGAGCTCGGGATGCTCGACATCATCGACCGCCTCAACACCGTCGTCGGTTCCTACGGGTGGGGTCGGATCGACATGGTCGAGAACCGTCGGGTGGGCATCAAGTCGCGAGAGACCTACGAGTGCCCGGCGAGTCTCGCGTTGATCATGGCCCACAAGGACCTCGAGTCGGTCTGTCTGGAGCGCGATCTCGACCGCGAGAAGGCGCGCCTCGAACCGCGCTACGCCGAGTTGGTGTACGACGGTCTGTGGTTCTCGCCGCTCAAGGAGGCGTTGGATGCGTTCGTCGAGTCCTCCCAGCGGCACGTCACCGGCGAAGTGCGACTGCACCTGTCGCCGGGAAGTTGCGAGGTGACCGGACGGCGCAGCCCCGACAGTCTGTACGACTACGAACTCGCCACCTATGACGCCGCCGACACCTTCAACCACGCGGATTCTGCCGGATTCGTCCGTCTGTGGGGGCTCGGCTTGGAGACGTGGTCGGCACGACAGGGGCCGGGTGCACGCGAGGGGAACGGCCGGTGACCACGCTCTGGCACGGCCGCTTCGCGGGTGGACCGGCGGAGGAGCTTCTCGCCTACACCGTGTCGTTGCCCTATGACCAACGCCTCGCTCCCGACGATCTCGTCGGTTCGCGCGCGCATGTCAAAGGCCTTGTTCGTGCCGGGATCCTCGACGGCGACGAGGCCGCGGCGGTGTTCGCAGCGCTCGACCAGGTCGGTGACGAACTCGCCGCCGGCACCTTCACGTTCGTGCCGTCGGACGAAGACATCCACACCGCGGTGGAACGTCGGGTCACCGAGATCGCAGGGCCCCCGGGTGCCAAGTTGCACACGGGTCGGAGTCGCAACGACCAGGTCGCAACCGGTCTGCGCCTCTACACGCGCCGGATGCTCGGCGACGTGGCGGATCGGATCATCGCGTTCCAGGAGGTCATCCTCGGCTCCGCAGAAGCGGCCGGCGATGTCTACCTTCCCGGTTACACGCACCTCCAGCGCGCCCAACCGGTGTTGCTCTCGCATCATCTGCTCGCCCACGGTTGGGCGCTGTCGCGTGACGTCGACCGTCTCCTCGCGACCCGCGCGCGAGCGAACGTCTCGCCGTTGGGTGCCGGTGCACTCGCGGGCTCGTCGTTGCCGCTCGACCCCCACGGCGTCGCCGCCGATCTCGGTTTCGCCGCGGCGTTCGAGAATTCCCTCGACGCGGTGGGCGACCGGGATTTTGTCGCCGAAGCGCTGTTCGATCTCGCCCTCCTCGGCGTCCACCTGTCGCGCATCGGTGAGGAGATCGTGCTGTGGTCGAGCGAGGAGTTCGGTTTCGTCACCCTCGACGACGGTTACTCGACCGGGTCGTCGATGCTGCCGCAGAAGAAGAACCCGGACATCGCCGAGCTCGCCCGTGGCAGAGCCGGCCGACTCATCGGCCACCTCACCGGACTGATGGCAACGCTCAAGGGCTTGCCGCTCGCGTACAACCGCGATCTGCAGGAGGACAAGGAGCCGCTGTTCGATGCGTTCGATCAGGTGCTCCTCGCGCTCGGAGCGCTCGCCGGTCTGGTCTCCACGGCGACGCCGTCGGTGGAACGGATGCAGGCGGCAGCGGATTCGCCGTACCTGGTCGCCACCGATCTCGCCGAGTGGCTCGTGGAGCGTGGCATGCCGTTTCGCGACGCCCACGCCGTCGTCGGCGCGCTCGTGCGCGATTCGATCGATCGTCATGTCCCCCTCGACGAACTGGTTGCCGGTCATCCGGACCTCGGTGACGACGCGGTCGCCCTGTTGGAGCCCGGGGTCGCCGTTCGGCGGCGTCGATCGCCCGGCGGAGCCGGCCCGGATCCGGTCGCGATCCAACTCGAGTCCTTCCGGGAACGGATCGAGGCCGATCGCCTACGCGTCGAAGGTTGACGGGCAGCGGTGGCGGATCGGCGACCGGTCGAGCGTTCGTTCCTTGAACGTGATCCGGTCGAGGTCGCACCTTCGCTGCTCGGGTGTGTGCTCGCCCGCACCGACGGATCGGGGCGGGTCCGGTCCGGTCGGATCGTCGAGGTCGAGGCGTACCGGGGTGAGGCCGATCCGGCGTCACACGCGTACCGTGGCCCGACGCCGCGCACCCGGGTCATGTTCGGACCACCCGGGCATCTGTACGTCTATCGTTCCTACGGGATCCACTGGTGTTGCAACGTCGTGTGTGGCGCAGACGGAACCGCGGCGGCGGTGCTGATCCGCGCGCTCGAACCGGTCGAGGGCATCGACGCGATGTTCCGGAGCCGTCCCAGAGCCAGGCGTGACCGGGACCTGGCGAGTGGCCCCGGCAAGCTGTGTGCCGCGCTCGGGATCACCGGCTCCGATGGCGGCGCCGACCTGTGTGGTGCCACGCCGAGCGCGGTGACATTGTTCGCCGGGGCGCCGTCGGGTGGGTCGGTCCTGCAAGGACCCCGCATCGGGGTCAGCGCCGGAGCAGAGGAACCTTGGCGGTTCTGGCTCGCCGGGAATCGGCACGTATCGGCGCGGCGGACGGTCCCCGGATCCGCGCCATGACATGGGCTTCCTCGGCAGCGGGATCCTCTGGTCATCCGAGGGCCAAGTCCGCGAGCGGACACTCGCGGAGGCATGATCGGACGACCCGTGTGGATCGGGTGCTCGGCGCGGTGTGCGCGACGACAGCTGGGGCAGTCGTCGCCTGGTACACCTGGCACGGGATCATCGCGGCGAACGACTCGGCGACGTACCTGTCGGTCGCCGAACACATCGCGTCGGGACACGGGATCGTGGCGGCCGTTCAACCG
>JAFDWI010000059.1 GCA_018268545.1 Actinomycetota bacterium | reverse complement strand
GAGGGGCGGCGGATTGGTGAAGTCCGCACCGCCGAAGAACACGATGTTCATCGACTTGTGGTACCCCGCCAGCTCGATGATCCAACCGTGCTCGACCAACCCGTAGTACGGACGACCCCGCGGGGCAGCGAACACCAATCCGGGGATCGCGGCACGAATCATCTCGTCGAGACGCGCGACGAGCGGCTGCACGAGTGGCATCTGGTTCGCAAGGCAGCCGTCGATGACGGCGTGGTCGGCAACCGGGACGGGCGGTTTGCGGTGTGCGGTGCCTTTGATGATCTTGGGCATGGTTTCGGCTGTGGCGGGTGTCAGGCGCCCGGCGGGATGAACTGGCTCACCGCGAACGTCGCACCGGCCGGGTCGGTGAGCACAGCGACCCGCTGCCACGGCACCGTTTCGGGCGGCGACACGATCGTGCCACCCAACTCGACCGAACGCGCCACCGCCGCATCGGTGTCATCCACCGCGAACATCATGTTCCAGCACGCCGGCCCACCACCCCGCGGGGCGAGGCTCGCCACGACATCTTCGAAACGGGCCGGAGCCCCCATCGCTGCCATCGCATCACGCATGCCAGGGTTCAGCACTTCTTGGTTGTCGCCGTAACCGTCCAACACCCACATCGAACCGTCCACGTCGATCGTGTCCCACCCGAACACCGCGCCGTAGAACGCTCGAGCCGCGTCCAGATCGTCGGTGTGCAACACATTGAACACCACCGCTCCGTGCTCGTTCACCGCTGCCGCGCCCCGATGACGGCCCGGCTCCCACAGACAGAACACCGCACCTTCGGTGTCGGCGCACACCGCCATCCGACCCGCATCGAACACATCGAACGGTTCGCTCAACACCTCACCACCAGCGGCCCGCACCTTCTCGGCGGTCGCGTCGGCCGAATCGACCCGGACGTAGGTGTTCCAGACCGCAAAGGGCGGGCCACCCTCGTGCATCGATGAAATCGCCGCCGCGTCACGGCCACTCAAGCGAGCCATGAAATAATGGCCGTCGGCCTCATCAGGCATCGTGTCTTCGGTCTCCCAACCGAACAACCCCGAATAGAACTGCGCCGCGGCAACAGGATCGGGCTGATCGGTGTCGACCCAACACGGCACACCTGGCGGATACTCCTCACGAGTGCTCACGCGGGCACGCTAGCCGGAGTTTGCCCGAGAGCGAGCGAAGTTCGAGGTCTGGGTGGGCGAATCGGAACGGTCGATCACGATGGGCCTTGTTGACGCGCTTGGCCGAGGGGAACCGGTGTCGACGTCGGATGTCGCGACGACCATGAACATGGACTCCTGCTCGACCTGCGGGCTTCGCCGCGTTTCGATTCGGCGCGCGTCTCGTGGAATGGCACAGCAGAGATCACGCGGACACCGTCCGACAGTCACCGGGATAACTCGTTCACATCCGCGACCTCCACGGTTCGCGACGCCGCATGGATGCCCTCCCGACAGGCGATGTATCGTGCCGAGTAGGCTTCGGGGGCCCTCTGAGGACGAGACGATCAGCCGATCCTCCGCTCGAAGTCGCCGGTCGTGCACCTCAGTTCGCACAGGCTCGCCGATGGCTGCGCGACCCCCGTCATTCGGTGGTGTTCGTCGGTGCGTAGGGCAGCGGCCTCACCACGATGGTTCAGACGTGCAGGTCATTCATCGATGCACCTTCGCGAGGGCGGACGGAGCTCGTCGACAATCTCCATGAACGCCATGATTGCGATGAGGTGATCGCCGGCGTGCTCTCGGGGAACCGCCGGGTGATCGCGTCACTCCGGTCCGATGCAACGGTTTCGGGTCGCTTCAACGTTCTCATCCGGTGCGCCGACGTATTGGTGATAGAGGTTCCAACCCTCGAACGGCACGACGTCACCGACATCGTGGCGTCGCGGGTCGGGATGATGGACGATGTCTCGGTCGACCGCATCGCGCGGCTGATCGACGGCAAGCCCAAGGTGCTCACCATGTTGCTCGACGTGCTCGTCGATCAGCAATGGTTCCAGACTCTTCCCGGCGGGTTGTTGCATGTCGACCAGGGGTTACCGTGCGATCCGAGGCTCGAACGATTCTCCGACGCGGAGACCGGATCGGTCGATGACGGTCTCATTGCCGACTTGGCGGCGGTCGGAGCGATGGACGTGCTCGCCACGGCGCAACCCGTCGAGGCAGCAGTCGCTGCCGGCGTCGTGATCGAGAAGCACACAAGTCGCGGCACGATGATTGAATTGGCTTCGCCGCTCGTTTCCGAAGTGTGGCGATCTCGCCATGGCGCAACCGAAGTTCTGGAACGTCGCGTCGCCTACCTGGATCGCTTCCGAATCCTTCGTGCTCACCGGGCCGACGGCGCAACCGACAAGTCCGACCTTGTCGACGATCCCGTCGCGCGACGAGTCCTTGCGCTGGTCGCAGCACAGCGCGGCGTTCGTGACGACGTGGACTTCCAGGCGCTGAGCCATGAGGCGCGAGATGCGCTCGACCGCGGAGACCCCGAAGCGGTCCCACTCACCACGGCCTGTTGGCGCCACCATGAGACCGCCCAGACCGCCCTCGACGCGTCGTTGACCCTCGAACACAACGGCCGTCCCGCAGATTCCATCGCCTTGGCCGAGCGGGCGCAACAGCTGGCCGCCGATGACGAAGCACGTGCCGTCGCGATCGACCGTCAGGCAAGCGCGCTGGTGCGCCTCGGACATCCCGACGACGCACTTGCCGTCCTCGAAGCTGGGATGGTGTCGGTGTCCGACGCCGAGTCGATCGTCCGCCTCCAGGTTTCCATCGTGACCCGGATGTTGCACCGAGGCCAGGTCGCCGAGGTCGGTGCGCTCGTCGAGCCATTCTTGGCGCTACACCCGGTTCCCCCCGACGCGGCACTCATCGGCGCTATCGCACATACCGCTACAGGACGACCCGCGCTCGGGCGGGACGTGGCATGCGGGCTTCGTGCCCAGTCGAGCGTGCCATGTGCAACCAGACCGGCCTGGGTGATCAGATCCCAGGAGTTGCACCGTTGGAACCGGCCGATCGCCACCCCGACGCCGGAAGTAGTGACGGCGACCCGGGTCGAAGGGACGTCCCCGTCGGGTCGAGTCGAATCGAATCGGGTCAAGTCGACGGCCGACACAATCATGTGATGTCATGATGCGTGTATGCGCACCACCGTTACGCTCGTTGACACATTGCACGAGGGGTTGCGCCGTCGAGCCTTTGACGAGCATCGCAGCTTTTCGGACGTCTTGAATGCGACGCTCGAGCGCGGACTCCATGCCGGGACGCCGACTGTCCAGCGCACGTTCGGCGTGTTTGCCGGAAAGATTCGGATCGTCGACGATTTCGACGATGAACTTCCCGAAGTCATTGCCGCGCTCGACGAGCCGATGAACCCCTGACGGGCCTGCTGCTCGATACCCACGTGCTGCTGTGGGCCAACTCGACGCCGGATCGGCTCGGTGCCGAACATCTCGGCCGCACCGCACCGCAAGCAGCGACCGTCGAGCGGCTCCCGATGCTTCACCGAGACCCGTTCGATCGATTGCTCGCGGCACAAGCATCGACCGAAGCGCTCACCCTCGTCACAGCAGACGACCGACTGCTTGCCTACCCGGTCACCACAGTGGATGCTCGAACCTGATCGTTCGCGGCCGCGACCGCACGCCGTCGCGTCAGATGACGCGGACGTTCTGGGCTTCTTCACCTTTGCGGCCCGGGGCAACGTCGAATTCGACGCTCTGACCCTCGTCGAGCGTCTTGAATCCTTCGCTCTGGATGTTGGAGAAGTGGACGAACACGTCGTCGGCACCTTCACGAGAGATGAAGCCGAAACCCTTGTCGGCGTTGAAAAACTTGACGGTGCCTGTTGCCATGTT
>JAFDWI010000058.1 GCA_018268545.1 Actinomycetota bacterium | reverse complement strand
GTTACGTCGCCAGCGAAGAGACATTGCCACCAAATTCAGCCCGACGTAGGCAAGTGGAAGCCCGATCAACAGAGCAAGGGCCGCAGCTAAGAGCCCGACGCGCGCTGTGAGGATCGCGCATAGGCCGAGTGCTGCGACACCCGGCCCCAGAATCCGCCGGGTGCCGTGAAGTTCAGCCGAGGACACCTCAGTGACCTTCACGACAGTTCCAGTCTTTTGTTACCGCTCGCTGCACGGCTGCGCTGGTTCCGCATCGTCGCCTGTCAGAGCACTCGCGATTCCATAACCTAGGGCATCGATTCCGAGTACGCCTGCACCGCCGCGGCTCATGTACTCGCCAATTTCGGCCCATTCTGGCCCCAACGCGGCGACGGTTTCACCCAGCAGATCAAGGGCACCGCCCCCGACACCCGCCACTGCACCAATTGCTCCCAGCACACACTTGGCCGTACCAGGGTCACGACTGCAATCGGTTGCAGCGACGCCGACGCCGATACCCGCAGCCGTAACCGAACTAGCGAGTTCCACCGAAACACCCGCCAATGCAACATCGCCCAAGCCACCCGTGCCAATTGTCAGAGCCGCCACCCCAGCAACTGCTCCGACGACTTCAAGATCGGTTTCTACGTTGGTCCGCTCAACGGGCTTGACGATGTCGTTGTTGACGTCGTGGGCGACGTGGCTCACCGCGTGGGTGATGCTGGACCATCCGAACAACCCAGTCGAGTCGGTGCCGTTGATGGGGTCGTTGTACGCGTACCCATACCGTGATCCTGTGATCGTATACATGGGGTCGGGGGTGGTGAATTGTGCGGTGGCCGGGTCGTAGTAGCGGTGCCACAGGTTGTAGAAATGTGTTTCGGGGTCTTGGTATTGGGCGTGCCATCCCAACGAAACCGGTGTGCCGGTCGTGGCGGTGGTGTTCCCCACGGGTCATACGCGTGGGTTGCGATGATCGTCCCGGTCGTGTCCGTCACCGAACCAACCGAACCGGTCGCCGCATCACAAAACAACCATTCCGGTGTCGCACCCGAACCGTTCGGCAAATATTCGAACGGCAGCCCGTTCGGCCCGTACAGGTAAAACCCGTTCCCGTCACCGATCAACTCGGGTGTGGAACCCGACACATCATCATACGCGAACGCCGTGGTGACACCCGCAACAGTTTTCGAGGTACGCAACCCATCCGCCGAATACGCGTAACTCGACGAGCCTGCCGGGGTGGTCGCCGTCGTCATCATCGCGTTCGCATCGAAACCGTAGCTGTTCGAACCCGCAGACGTCCGGTCACCGTTCCCATCAAACCCGTACACCGTCGCACCTGATGGCGGGTTGGAACACGACCCTGTCGTCGACCCAGACCAACACAGTCGGCCCGCAACCGTGAACGCCTGAGTGTTGCCACCCACTGTGGTCGGTTCCCCTGCCGCATCAAACCCTGTGGTCGTCGCAGGGTTCGTCGAGCCGGTCAACTGTTGGACCGGATCATAGGTGTACGCAGACGACCCACCCCACTGTGACACGCCCGTCAACTCACCTGCCGGGCCGCGACTGTACGTGACCGGCCACGAACCACCCGTGAACTTGTAGGTCGCCGAAGACGGGTTCCCGTCCGCGTCGAACACCACCGACACGGCTGTCCCGTTCCCCAAGTTCACCTGGTTCACGTTCCCATCATCATCAAACCCGAACGTGGTCGTCGCCTGAGCCAACCCGGTCCAGTCCGTAACCGAATCCCACCGTCCCGACGCGTCATACCCACGGGTCACAACCTGATTGTTCGGATAACGGATCGTGCCGATCTTCCCCGGCGCCACCAACCCATAGCTCACGGTCGACCCCGCGCGTGTCACCGACAACACATCACCAACAGAATCATACGACCTCGACGTGGTCACCGTGCCCGCGTCCGCTTCGATCACCCGCCCATCCGCATCATAGGTGAAACTTTGACTCGGGGTCGGCGGGCTCGTCACTGTCCCCCCGAAAGTCACCGACACCGGCTCAGAATCCGCATCGTATGTGGTCGTCACCACCGAACCCGACGGTTCGGTGACCACCTTCGTCGCAGGCGTCGGCGATGACGTCGTCAAATCCCCATTCGAATACTGCACTGTCGTAGCCGACTCACCCGGCGACTGTGTGGAGACCACCCGACCCAACACATCATACGCGTACACAGTGCCGACCGTCGAACCGGCCGCGACCTGCACCGGATTCTGCTGCAACACCCGCTCATCCATCATGTTGAACGTGTTCACCGACACCTGCCCCTTCTCATCCGTAGACGACACATTGTTCCCCGACACATCAAACGACCTCCCCGTCGACGCGAGATTCCAACCATTCGTGCGCGGACCCGACGTCGCGACCCGACGGCCATCAGGATCGAACTGGGCGGCGGTCACCCCACCACCCAGTGTGCCAATCGCGAATCCCGCCGACACCGGACCCCCCACACCCGCGAACAACCCCGCGCCCGGACCGGTCGACCCGCTCGTGTCAGTGCCACCCCACACCAGATTCCCGTTCCGCCACACCAACATGTTCCCAGCCCCCGTCGCCAACACTTCCAACACGTCCCCCGCAGTGAACCCCGCCGAGGGCACCGAGGTGACCGTCGTCGCCACACCACCGACCACTTTCGTGACAGTCAACCCACCCGACGTCGACACAGACGCCGCCCAATAGTTGCTCGCGTCGCTCACCCGGAACACCACACCGACCGGGCCAGCCACACCCGAAGGAACCACACTCGCCACAAGCTCACCCGCAGCCGGTGTCACCTCGGAGGCCAACACCGCCGTGCCGGCAGCCCCAGCAGACGCGACACCACCAGAA
Organism: Actinomycetota bacterium; assembly: GCA_018268545.1. Taxonomy (GTDB): domain Bacteria; phylum Actinomycetota; class Acidimicrobiia; order Acidimicrobiales; family Iamiaceae; genus JAFDWI01. The sequence goes on along the minus strand of JAFDWI010000058.1, from coordinate 743 downwards.
ACAGACCAACCCGACCCGCCACTCCATGCTTCACCAGTTGCAGCAGCACCCAACCCTGAACTCGTGTTGCGCACAAACCCGTCCGCGACACCACCCGAATTCGCCGCAACACCCAACACCGACTCACCCGCCGCGTTCAACGCGCTCACACTGCGATGCTGAACCTTGTCCGCACCCGACACGTTCCCCGCCGGAGACACCGTCGCCACCCGGTGTCCAGCAGCGTCGTAGTAGTAGGTCGTCGTCCCGTCCGCGTCCGTCATCGACACGACCTGATGGGACACCGGATCATACGTGAACGTTTGCTTCCGACCATCCGGAGTGTCCAACTCGGACACCTCATCCGGGTTCGTCGGATCCCGATGCCACACCGTCACCGCCGCCGAACCCAACGAACCACCCCCAGCGTTCTGCCACGGCGTCGACGACGACGTCACATTCCCATGCGCATCATACGTTTTCGTCGTCACCACCCCATCAGGGGCCTGCACCGACTGCGGATCACCGAACACATCAAAATTACTGTACGTGGACTGGCGACCCAACGGATCCGTCACCTGCGCCAACCAACACTGCTGAGCACCCGAACACGGCGAATTCGACGACGGCAACGAATACCGCAACGACGTCACCCCACCACTCGGGTCCACGATCCCGGTCGGCAACCCCGACACCGGATCGAACGCGAACCCCCACGTCGACGCCACCGACGACCCCGACCCACGCGTATCCGAAACGACCTG
>JAFDWI010000057.1 GCA_018268545.1 Actinomycetota bacterium | reverse complement strand
GCCGACCCGCACGGCCTGTGCCATCGCGATCGTCGTGACCACGAGCAGTGCCGATCCGGTGATCAGCGCGCCGACCACCGAACCCGACCAGTCACGTGGTGGGCCCGATGCGATCGCGCCCGTGAGCATCGCGACGATCAGCGCGCTCGTACCGACGGTTCCGAACGCGCGCCCCATCTTCGGAAAGTACCGCGCCTGGAGTTGCGGGTCGGCGAGAGGTTTGAGCAGGCGCACCGTCATCGGAAGCGCGACGAGGTTGCCGACCCAGATCGCGAACGCGATCAGGTGGACACTGAGCAGGACGACGATCATCGGGACGGTCGGCCCCGCTCAATCGGTCACGCGGCGGTAGCCCAGTTCGGCGAGGGCGTCGTCGTCGATCATCTCCGGGCTCCACGGCGGATCCCAGACGACCTCGAGGTTCACGCGGTCGTCACCTCCGGGATCGAGTGCCCGTGCGGCTGCCTGGCGGGCCTCCTCGGGGAGGCTGTCGGAGACCGGGCATCCGGGCGTCGTGAGCGTCATGTCGATGATGACCTTCTCCATGCCCGCTTCGAGCCGGTAGATCAGCCCCATCGTCATGATGTCGAGGCCCACCTCGGGGTCGTAGACCTCGTGCAAGGCCGCGGTCACCCGGTCGATGTCTGCTTCGGTGATTGGTGCACCCATGTCGGAGATGCCTCCTCGTTCGAGGTCGTGGGATCGATGGTCAGGAAACCGACACCGGCGGGGCGGGCGTCGGTGCCGGTTTTGTCGGGGTCGGTTCTCCCTCGGACGCTACGGCGCGGCGTCGGTCGATCGCGATGATCCGAAGCGGTCCGGAAACGAGGTTCGACAACGCGACGGCGCCGGCCGCGGCGAGAGCGGCTCCGGAGACACCGACGAGGACGACATGGCCGCCGGCCATCCCCACGATTCCGGTGGTCGCACCGAGCGTGCTCAGCGCATAGGTCGCGCGTGCCGCCGGTGCGTTGACGAGGTGGGCGAACAACAACGGCCGCCCGTTCGGCGCCTTCGTGTGGCCGGCGGTCCGCATCCGGCTCCACGTGATGAACGGCACGATCTTGTGCAGGTGCCCGATCACCGCGAGCCCGAGCCACATCGTCAACGCGAACACCTCGGTCTCGATCGCACGGGTCCGCAGGGTGATCGAGAGGTCGAACATGCCCGCGACGGCCGCTGCCCAGACCGCGACGATCAACATCACGGCGGAGGTGAGGACGAATCCGTGGAGCAGTTCCATGCGTCGGCGTCGGTGACGGATCACCCCGGCGAGCGATACGAGGTGGCCGACCAGGCCGGCGACGACGATCCCCGCGCCGATCGAGGTGAGTGGCACCGACGGGATCAGCAGACCGATCACCACGACCGGGACACCACCGGCAACGAGACGAACCGCCCAGTCGCCCGCGGTGGTGCTCGGCCGGTGCGCGAGCAGGAACATCGGCCAGAGCTTCTCGGCCACCGCGACGTACGCGAGCCCGATCCACCCGAGCAGCCCGAGGTGGGCATGGGCGAGCACCCGCCGGGGGAGCAGGAGGAAATAGCCGTGGTGCATGTCGAAGGTGTAGGTGACCCCGAAGGCCGCGGTCAGCACGAGGTAGCAGATCGCGAGCCGCAACCCGAGCACCGGCGTCCCGCGTCCGCGTCGCAACAGCGGCCCCGAGAGGTTCCACGCGGCCAGGCACACCGCGGTGAAGGCGGTCACGCCGGCTGCTTCCAACAACACCGGGCGGTGCGTCGCGAAGGCGAAGGGAAGCAGCCACGATGCCGGGACCCACAGCAGCATCGTCAACAGACCGGCGGTCACCGAACGGAGCCGACGCCCGGCGACCACCGGTCCGAACTGGTGCGATGCCCCCAGCACCGCAGTCGAGAGAAAGGCGAGCATCCCCAGGTGCACCGTGGCGACCGCGGTGGGTGCACCGGGTGTGCCGGTGACCGATCTCGCAGCGATCGCGAGTGCCGTCCCGAACCCGATGAGCCCGATCGCCGCGAAGACGAGCCAGCTGAGGGGCAGCCACGCGGGTGGTGTCGCGAGCGTCGTGATCGGCGGTCCCCCCGAGGGGGTCGGTGGCCGTTTCGGCGCGACCGGGGTGACCGCCATCGGTCAGGCCTCCGTCGAGAACCGTGTTCGCCAGTGTCCAGGTTCGACCTCGTTCGCTTCGAAGGCGAACCCCTGGCTGGAGAGGACACCTTCGAGCGGCGCAGGCTCGAAGGGTGCGACGATGACGAGGTCTTCGCCGTCGAGTTCGCCGACGGTGTTCATGATCGTCTCGAACGGTTCCTCACCGGCGTCGATGAGGGGGCGGACGTCGAGCACGCGGGCGACCTTGGTGAACGTGGTCCGCCATGTTCCGTCGTCGAAGTCGGCACCGTCCCACGTCGACTCGCCGGGACGGAGCGTCTCGAGCTCCTGGTAGAGGTGGAGCGGCCGATGGTCGGTGACGAGCACGAGCGTCGCGGCGGGGTCGAGAGCATCGAGTTCCGCATGGATCATGGGGTGACGTTCGGCGGGAGGAATGTGACGAACATCGATGGTGCGTGGCGACGGAGTGCTCATCGGGTCCTCGTGGGGGCAGGCGCTCGGATCGGTTATTCTGTCGAACGACAGAAATACTATTGCTCGTCGACGACCCGCGGCAAGCCTCGAAAGGGCCGCTGTGACCGAACCCACATCGCGACACGACACCGGACCGACCACGAACGCCGAAGCGTCGACGGTCGACGACGCGTTCCGAGTCCGGGCACGCGCGCTCGGCGATCCGACCCGACACGCGATCTACCGGAGGATCGCCCGCGAGGAGCGCCCCATCGGCGTCGGTGAACTCACCGACGCGTTCGGGCTCAACCACAACACGATCCGGCGACATCTCGGGCTGCTCCGGGACGCCGGCCTCGTCGACGAGATCACCGAACGAGCGGCCGGTCCGGGTCGACCGCGCCTGAAGTACCGGTTGACCACCGAGGCCGCCGCGGATTGGAACTCCGAGGGGCCCTATGAACGACTGAGCCTGCTGTTGTTGGAGGTGGCCACGACCGGTACATCGCCGCTCGAGGTGGGCCGCGCCGCGGGACGATCCATGGCCATCGATCCCGGTATCGACGACCCGGTCGAGGCGATGACCGCCGCTCTGGCCGCGCAAGGGTTCGCGCCACGCGTCGCGGCTCGAGGCGACTCGACCGAGGTCCTCCTCGACCATTGCCCGTTCGCGGCGGCTGCGACGGCGAATCCGGCGGTCGTCTGTGCGCTCCATCGCGGCATGCTCGAAGGCGTGGCGTCTCGTATCGACGATCTCGGGGTGGTGCAGCTGGTCGCAGAGGACCCGCGCCGGGCACCGTGTCTGGTGCGGGTCGGCGTCGGCGACTCGGGCGATGCCGAGCAACCTTCGTAGCCTCGCCTCATGAAGATCTACACACGCAAGGGTGACGACGGGACGACGGGGCTGCTCTACGGCGGGCGGGTCGGCAAGGATTCGCCACGACCGACCGCGTACGGCACGGTCGACGAGGCCCAGGCCGCCCTCGGTGTGGCGCGCGCCGGATGCGAGCGGGCCTCCGAACTCGACGGCATCCTCATCGGTCTCGAACACGACCTGTGGGTGCTCATGGCCGAACTCGCGACCGCACCGGGGAATCGGCACAAGCTGACCCCCGGCAAGAACATGGTCACGGCCGAGATGGTCACGGCCCTTGAAGAACGGATCGACGACTTGACGGCGCGTTTCGACCAGCCGACCGAGTTCGTCGTCCCGGGTGAGGACCTCGTCGCAGCACAACTCGATGTGGCGCGCTGCGTCGTACGCCGCGCCGAACGCGACGCACTCGGGATCACCGACGACCCCGAAACCCAGGTCGTGCCGTATCTGAACCGGTTGTCCGACCTGTGTTGGACGCTCGCGCGTTGGCGGGAGGCGGCCGTCGCCGGAGGTTCGCTCAGGAGCCGTTCGACCTGACCGGCGTGAGCGTCCGCTGTTCGGCGATGCGCTCGTGCAGGGCGCGCAGTGAATCGGGGAGTCGTTCGACCTGGTTGGGATTCAGCCAGGGGAGTCGCCGACGGACTTCGAGGCCGCGATCGGTGAAGCGGACCGCCCGGAACACCGCGCACCGGTGCAGCGCTCGGACGAACTGGGACTGGCGGCTCTTGGGGATCCCGAAGCCCAGGGACTGTGCGGTGTCGACGACCGGCAGCCGATACCCGGCAGGGGCGTGCTGCAGCCCGCTGGCGAGACGCCGGAGCAGCACCGTGCTCGAGGGGCCGAGGATCCCCATCCAGAACAACTCGACGTAGGCCGATCGCACGTCGTGGCCGTGTTCGGCGAGGAACGTGTCGTTCCAGGCGAAGATGGCGAGTGCCCCGTCGATCGGGACGGGGAGCGCGGTCACGTCGATTCGCGCCGCACGGTGCCGGGCGCGCACACGCTCGACGTCGACCTCCATTGTGGTGACGGGCATGGAACCTCCAGGGGACGTTGGATGTGGTCATCGGTGTTCCTGCCCGAATCGGGCCGGTTCCATACCTCGACCGGGCACGGACGGACACCGGCGGAAGCGACCCGACCCTGCGACCCGGAGTGGGGTGAATCCTGACCAAGCCGGTAGGCTTTTGGGGACCGATCACCGGAGACGACGAGGCGACCCCATGGCCAGTTTTCGAGAACTGTTGAACAGCACCAAGGCCGAGATCACCGAGATCTCCACCGCACAGGCCGACGAACGGCGCGGCGAGCCGAACACCGTCGTGCTCGACGTCCGCGAACCCTCGGAATACGAACAGGGCGCGATCCCCGGTTCGATCCACATCGCTCGCGGTCAACTCGAAGGCTCGATCGAATCCAAGGTGCCCGATCACTCGACGAAACTGCTCGTGCACTGCGCGAGCGGGGTCCGCTCGGCGTTCGCGGCGAAGACCCTCGGGGAGCTCGGCTACACCGACGTCGTGTCGGTCGCCGGCGGGTTCAACCAGTGGAAGGACGAAGGTCGCGACTGGACCACGCCACGGAACCTCACTGCCGAGCAACGCAACCGGTACCAGCGCCACCTGCTCATGCCCGAGGTCGACGTCGAGGGCCAACTCAAACTGCTCGACGCGAAGGTGCTGTTGCTCGGTGCCGGTGGTCTGGGGTCGCCGGCCGCGTTGTACCTCGCGGCCGCAGGCGTGGGCACGATCGGCATCATCGACATGGACGTCGTGGACGAGTCGAACCTGCAACGGCAGATCCTGCACAACCTCGATCGGATCGGCGACCGGAAGGTCGACTCCGCGAAGAAGACGATCACGTCGATCAATCCCGACATCGACGTCATCACCTACGACATGCGACTCGGCGCCGACAACGTCATGGACGTCCTCGATGGATTCGACGTCATCGTGGACGGCCTCGACAACTTCCCGACCCGCTATCTCGTCAACGACGCGTCGGTGAAGCTCGGGATTCCCGTCGTGCACGGGTCGATCTTCCGATTCGAAGGCATGCTGACGGTCTTCGATCCGCGTCGAGGCCCCACCTACCGCGATTTCGTCCCCGAACCACCACCGGCGGAGTTGGCGCCTTCGTGCTCGGAAGCGGGCGTGCTGGGTGTGCTTCCGGGCGTCATCGGTGTGCTCCAGGCGATCGAGACCATCAAGCTGATCCTGGAAATCGGCAACCCGCTGATCGGGCGGATGTTGCAGTACGACTCGCTCGAGGAGCGTTTCCGGGAGTACAAGATCCGCGTCGATCCGACCAATGCGATCACCTACGAGAACCGCGACCGCATCAAGATCGTCGAACTCGAGGGGCTCTGCCAACCCGAACCGCTCGAGGCGCCCGCTTCGTGAAGCGCGCCTCGACGCCGCCGGCGTGACACGAGGCCGCCGCGTGACCGAACCCGTGCGGGCCGGTGGTTCGCGACCGTCGCGAACCGAATCGTGAGTCGCACTAGCGTTCGTCGATGGTGACCTCACCCCCGACGCGCCCCGGACGAAGAGCGCGTCGTTTGATTCCGGTGGTCGTGGGGACCGGCTTGACCGTGTTGTGCGGTGCGTTCGTCGTTCGTGTGCTCGCGCACGACTGGGCACGCGTCTCAAACCTCGTCGTCCATGCATCGTGGTCGTGGTTGGCGGTCGCGTTCGTCGGCGCAGCCGTGGCGATGGTGATCGTGGCGTGGACCTGGGCGGACGCGCTCGCCGTCGTCGGTGGCACCATGCCCCGAGCGAGGTCGGTTGCGTGGTATTTCGTCGGTGAGATCGCCAAGTACATCCCGGGCTCGATCTGGGCCGCCGTGGGGCGCGGAGAGATCGCACGGCGCCGGGGGGTTCCGGCCTCGAAGGCGTACCCAAGTGTGTTCCTGTCGCTCGTGGCGCTGTATCTCGCGGCCGTGCTCACCGCGGCGGTGCTCGCTCCGTTCGACCTGGCGCACACACGCGATGCCGGTCCGGCGTTGTTGCTGTTGCTCCTGGTCCCGATCGGGCTCGGCGCACTCCACCCGCGGGTCCTCGCAGCGGTGGTCGAACTCGCCGAGCGCATCACCCGCCGGACGATCCCGATCGTCGTGCCCCGCTGGCGTACGTCGGTGCTCCTCGTCATCCGGTACGTTCCCGCGTGGGTCGCGATCGCGTTTGCGACCTGGGCTGTCGGGCGGGCGCTGCCCGGCGTCGACGCACCGGTCGTCCGCGTCGCCCTCGCGACCGTGTTGTCGTGGACCGCGGGATTCGTCACCCCCACGCCCGGAGGCGCAGGCGTGCGTGAAGCCGTGTTCGTCGCGGTGTCCGGAATCGCCGCCGGGCCCGCTGCAGCGATCGCCGTGAGTGCCCGGATCGTGTTCGTGATCGTCGACGTGGCCGGCGCGTTGCTGGGCGCGCCGTTGATGGGTCGACGACCCGCGCCAGGTGCTCCGGTACTATCGGAAGGGTCGGGGCCGGAACCGATGCTGACCGTCGAGGAAGAGTGACACCCGTGGGAATGGCGTTGTCGGTGTTGATGCCGGCCTACAACGAGCGTGAGAACCTCGAGGAATTGATCCCCGAAACCCTCGCCGTGCTCGACTCGATGCCCGGCGAGAGCGAGATCGTCGTCGTCGACG
>JAFDWI010000056.1 GCA_018268545.1 Actinomycetota bacterium | reverse complement strand
TGGAACTGCATGAACTCGACGTCACACACCCCCACCCCGGCCCGCAACGCCATCGCCGTGCCGTCACCGGTCGCCTGGATCGGGTTGGTCGTCACCGCGAACAACTGGCCCGCACCGCCCGCCGCGAGCAACACGTTCACGGCACGGATCTCGACGATCACGCCGACCCGGTCCAACGCCCGCACCCCCACACACCGGCCGTCGTCCACGATCAGGTCCAGCGCGAAATGATGCTCGAACAACCGGATCGTCGCCGCACGGGTCGCAGCGTCGAGCGCCCGTTGGATCTCCGCACCCGTCGCCGAGCCACCCGCATGCACCACCCGAGCCGTGGAATGACCGCCCTCGATCGCGAGCGCCAGACGACCATCCGCGTCACGGTCGAACACGGCACCCAGGTCCATCAGCTCACGGACCCGGCGCGGTCCCTCGGACACCAGCACCGACACCGCATCGGCGTCGCAGAAATCACCGCCCGCCGCCAACGTGTCGGCCCGATGCTCATCGGTCGTGTCGGCGGCGTCCACGCCCATCACCGCCGCGACACCACCCTGCGCCCACCGGGTGGTCCCGTCGATCGAGGCACCCTTGGTGAGGACCGCGACGTCCAGACCGGCCCGCGCCGCGGTGACCGCTGCGGACAACCCTGCGACCCCGGATCCGATGATCAACAGGTCCAGCACCGGCACACCCACCTCAGCGGCCACCGCACCCGACCGACCTTCCACAACGGCAACCGGCACAGCGCCCGGCACAGCGCCCGGCACCGAGCCCACGGCGGCACCCGGCACGGAGCAAACAGAGGGGCTCCCCCGTCAGCTCGACCACGTCACCGCGACCACACCACGAACCCGCACCGGCACGACCCGTCGGCCACGCGACACCACCCCGGCGACCGGGACCGGACAAGGACATCGCGTCGTGCAACCGGCTTCTCAGCCGGCCACGACCTCCACGTAACGCCGCGGGTTCGCGCCCGCAGCAAGCACCCGGGCCTCGTCCTCGGGGACCGGGTGGTTCTCGGAATCCACGTGCACGATCGTCGGCGCGTACCCGGCCAACTCGGCCTCGTCGTATTCGGCGTAGGAGATGATGATGACCTTGTCGCCCGGGCTGACCAATCGGGCCGCCGCACCGTTCAGACAGATCGATCCCGAACCCGGAGACCCGGTGATCACATAGGTCTCAAGCCGGTTGCCGTTGTCGATGTCGACAACCGCGACCTGCTCGTACTCGACCAGATCGGCGGCCGACATCAACTCGGCATCCACGGTGATCGACCCCACGTAGTGCAGATCGGCGTCGGTCACCGTCGCCCGGTGGATCTTGGATTTCATCATGCGGCGTCGCATCGGAAGACCTTCCTTACAATGACGCCGTCATGCGGGCGTCGGTGGACGCCGGCGAACCGGTCGCCCCCATGGTGGGCTTGCGCTTCCAGTCTGCCGTGACGCGACCCGGGCAACGCAACTCCGGACCCGGTGCCCCGGGTCGGGCAAAACGACACCGGGCGGCGGCACGTCGGCTCCCGTTCACCCGGGCGGGACCGTCACACCGATGTTGTCGAGCAACCTCGGCCGACCAACCCGACCCGCGATCAACAGACGGACCTCACCTGCGAGCCGATCGACCGATCCGAGCGTCGCCGCGTCGACTGCGGCCACGTAGTCCAACTCGACCAGCGGCTCGTCGGCGACGACCGACGCCATCGCCGCCTCGACCCGCGCCCGGTCACGCTCACCACCGACGATCAGGTCCCGACCGGCCCGCAACGCCCGGTACAGCGCCGGCGCGGCCGCACGATCGGCATCCGACAGGTACACGTTCCGGCTCGACATCGCCAGGCCATCGGGCTCACGCACGATCGGCGCGCCCACGACCGTGACCGGCAACGACAGATCCGCTGCCATGCGCCGCACCACGCACAACTGCTGAAAGTCCTTCTCACCGAAATACGCGCGACACGGTCCGACAATCGCGAACAGCTTCGCGACCACGGTCGCGACGCCCGCGAAATGCGTGGGGCGCGACGCACCCTCGAACCGTTCACCCACCCCCGCCACCGACACCGTCGTCGCGACGCGGTGCGGGTACATCTCGTCGACCGACGGATGGAACACCACGTCGCCACCGGCACCGGCGATCACGCCCAGGTCCCGTTCGAGGTCACGCGGGTACGCCGCCAGATCCTCGGTCGGGGCGAACTGCAACGGGTTCACGAAGATCGACACGACCACCACGTCGCATTCGCCACGAGCCGCCCGCACCAACGACGCATGACCGTCGTGCAGATACCCCATCGTCGGCACGAACCCGATCGTCCGGCCCGCGCCCCGTTCGGCGTCGAGACGAGCACGCACCTCGTCGATCGTCGTGCACACGACGGGAACGCTCACCGGTCCTCCTCGACACGCAGCATCGCATCATCATCGCCGCGCCGCACCGCAGCGAGCCACGGCGGCACACCGCCCGCGTGGCCGGCGACGCGAGCGGCGACTTCGGCGAGCGCCGCGTACGCCGGCCGGTCGACCGGATCGATCGCCGCCATATGACGGGCGACGGTGTCCCAGTCGCCACGTGCCACCGGCCCGGTCAACAACGACGCCGGATCGGCGCCCGGTACGGCGAGCCCGGCGAGCGTCTGTGCAGCCAAGGCGACGAACGCCGCCAAGGGCACCCCCGTGGGCGCAGCGATGCTCGAAACCTGGGCGAACAACGCGGCCAGATGATTCGAGGCGACCGCCGCAGCTGCGTGATACGCCACCCGGTCGGCATCGGCGACGGTCACCGCACGGCCGCCCAACCCCGCGACCAACGACCCGAGCAGTGCCCGGTCGGCCTCGTCGTCGGCATCGATCGCGAACCACGCCCCGTCCATCAATCGCTGCGCGCCGGTTGTCGCATCGGGCATCGACACCAACGGGTGCAACGCACCCCGACGCACATGGGTGCCCAACACGTCGAGCCCCAACGCACCCGCCACGTGCACCACCAGGACGCCCGGATCCGGTTCGATCGCCGCCGCGGTCGCCTCGATCGCCGTGTCGGGAACGGCGACGACGACGATCTCGACACCGCTCGCCGCGTGGCGCACCCCGTCGTCACGACCCGCGACGACCGACACCGAATGCCCGAGTTGTGTCAACGCGCCGGCCAGCGCGCCACCTGCCCGACCACGACCGACGACCCGGATCCGCACCGTCACCGGCTCCCGCGACGGCCCGGGCACACCGAGCGGGACTGCCCGAAGGTGCAGGGCCCACCTGCCGACGAACCGGTAGGGTCGGACCCGAGCCGGTGCACGCCCGTCCGGGTCGCCCCCCACAGCCGAGAGGATCCCATGACCCAAACAGCGTCGATGGTCCGGGTGCTCGCCACGCACGCCGCGGACTTCCGCGACGACGAACCGCTCATCGCGGCTACCGGCGCGGAACTCCCCAAGGGCGATGCGATCCTCGACCCGGTCCGGATGGCCACCGAATCGAAGTTTCCGCTGTCGACGAAGATGACGCTCGCGCTCACGCCACGCCGGATCGTCGTGTACAAGAACGGCTGGGGTAACAAGGTCGGCGCACTGCTCGGCGACGTACCCCAGACACGCCTCACCAACATCACGATCACCTGGAACCGGAAGCTCGCGATCATCGCGTTCGCGCTCGCCGATGCCCCACCGGTCGCGATGCGTACCACCGAGCCCGACGATGCCGAACTGCTCCGACAGGCGTTCCTGAACCTCCGCGGTCGGCTCTGAGCCACGGCTCCACCCACCGGCGACGCACCGGCCGATCGACGCCGGCGGTCACCC
>JAFDWI010000055.1 GCA_018268545.1 Actinomycetota bacterium | reverse complement strand
TGGGGCCAGACCCGGCGGGTCGCCTCGCGTCAGTTGGCCGCCGAGGCCTCGGCGCTCGAGCCGTTCGTCACGATCGACCTGGTCGGACCGCGTCGCGCGGGTCGGACCGGGACGGTTCACGTGACCAAACGCGTCGCGGTCGCGCGTCGGGCACTCAAACTCGCCGATGCCTCCACCATCATCGTCACCGCGAACGGTCGCATCGCGAGTGGACACGTCCCCGATGGTGTCGATGCCGACGAGGTGGTGGCGACGACGACCACGACCGGACCGCGCTCGGGGATCAACGGACGGCTCGCTTGGGGGGCGGCCTCCGGAAAGGCCGGGCCGAACGGAAATCGGGTTGTGGTCGTCCTCACCCGGGACGTGCCCGTCGTCCCCGGAGCGCTCCGCTGGGTCGCGATCTCGGCGCTCGTCGCGGTGGTTCTCGCGGTGATCGCGGCCGCGGTCACCGCGCGGCGTCTGACCGGCCCGCTCGCGGAGATCACCGCCGCGACCGGCCGGATCGCGGCAGGCGATCTCGATGTGCGGGTCGGAGATCTCGGCCCGGACGCCGACCACGAGTCCGTTGCCCTCGCCGCTTCGATCGACCACATGGCCGCGTCGCTCGCCGGTGCCCGAGGCGCACAACGCGACTTTCTCATGTCGATCTCCCACGATCTGCGAACGCCGCTCACCTCGATGCGGGGCTATGCGGAGGCGATCGTCGACGGAGCGGCTCCCGACCCGATCATGGCCGCGCAGGTGATCCTCGGTGAGTCGACACGCCTCGAACGGCTCGTCGCCGACGTGCTCGACCTGGCACGCATGGAGGCGCACCAGTTCTCGTTCGAACAGATGCCCGTCGATGTCGCCGCGGTCGCGTCGAGGGCGGTCGCCGCGTTCGCGCCGATCGCGACCGACGCGGGAATCGCGATCAGTGCCGGGGACGTTTCCGAAGCGGTGTACGCAGTCGTCGATCCGGATCGACTCCGACAGGTGTTCGCGAACCTGATCGAGAACGCGTTGAAGTTCGCGGCGCGCGAGGTGCGGGTCGACACGTCCCGTGACGACGATCGGGTTCGGGTAGCGGTCATCGACGATGGTCCCGGGATCGCTCCGGATGACCTGCCCCACGTGTTCGATCGGTCGTTCTCGGCACGTGCGGTTCCCGATGCGGCTCGCAGTCGACCTCGCGGTTCGGGTCTGGGGCTTGCGATCAGTCGTGAGCTCGTCATCGCGATGGGTGGTTCGATCGATGCGGCGGCGGGCACGCAAGGGAGAGGGACCGTGATGACCGTCAGCTTCCCGGTCGCGACCTTCGATACGCCGACCGGGTAGGTTGTCGGCGTCCACGCGATGTGCGGAGATTCTCCGCCGGGGGTCGTCGTGGCTCGAGTCGCAAGGAGAAATCCATGAAGTCGGATCTTCGACGATCCGTGCGCTCCACGGCGTGCGTGTCGATCGCGGTCGCCGTTGCGATCGTCGTGTCGGCGTCGTGTACCGCAAAAGGTGCCGACACGACCTACGGGGCCGCCCCGTTCGTGACATCGGGTGGCGTGAACCAGGTTTCGGTCGTCGATGCGACACCGAACACCGCCTTGCAGCTTCGCAACGAAACGGGACACGTGGTCGCTTCGGCGACCGCCGACTCCGACGGCTCGGCCGTGTTTTGGAACGTGTCGTCAGGGCCGGGGTATCGGGTGACCGCGACGGCGGGTTCGCCGGTGGAGTCGTCTCCGGTGACGGTGCTCACCGACCGGCCCGCGCCGCTGAGCACGAAGATCTACGACCAGACCATCCCGACCGGCTGGGACGCGAAGGGCGCGAAGACCGCCGCCGGTGGCTACGGCTACGTCACGGTCCGCGACGGGACGAAGCTCGCGATCAACGTGCATCCGGCCGGCCCGGAGGACAAAGGTCCGTATCCGACGGTCATCGAGTACGGTGGGTACGCGTTCGCAAAGCCCGGCGGTGGTGAATCGTCGATCGCGCCGGTGTGGAATGCGCTCGGCTTCACCGTCGTCGACGTCAACATGCGTGGTACGGGATGCTCGGGTGGCGCATTCCAGTACTTCGCCGCGAACGAACTGCTCGACGGGTACGACGTGATCGAGACGGTTGCACGTCAGCCGTGGGTGCTCAATCACAAGGTCGGCATGATCGGGATTTCCTTCGGCGGGTTCTCCCAGTTGTTCGTCGCGCAGACGAATCCGCCGCATCTGGCGGCGATCACGCCGGACTCTGCGTTGGCGGGCGTCACGACCACGTTGTACCCGGGCGGGATGTTGAACACCGGCTTCGCGCTCAAGTGGGCGCAGGATCGCGACGCCGACGCGAAGCCCGCATCGGCGCACACCGGTCAGGCGTGGGCATGGAAGCAGATCGAGTCGGGCGACACGACGTGCAAGGCGAACCAGAAGCTGCACTCCCAGGCGCCGAGTCTGGTCAGCCAGATCCACCACGAGAACACCTACATCCCGTCGGTGGTCGACCCGCTGACCCTTTCGAACGTCGTTCCCAAGATCAAGGCACCGACGTTCCTGTCGTGTCAGTTCACCGACGAGCAGACCGGCGGCTACTGCCCGTTCCTCGCCGATCACTTCACCTCGTCAAGGAGCTTCAAGGCGGCGTTCACCAACGGCGCTCACATCGACGCGCTCGACCCCGTGCAGTTGCAACACCAGTTCGACCTGCTCGAGCTGGAGGTCGCCGACCGCAAGCCCGATCAGACGGCGCTGAAGGCGTTCGCTCCGGTCGTCTACGGCGCCGAGATGAAGGCGCCCGGGGTGACGGTGCCCGACGATCCGATCGCAGATGCGCCGACGAAATCCGAGGCGGCAAGCCGGTACGCGGCGTTGCCGACCGTCGAGGTGCTCTACGACACCGGCCACGGCTCCGCGACCCCGGGCGCTCCCGTCGCCGGGTTCACGCACGGTTTCAGCGGGTTGGATGACCCGTCGATCCACGCGACCCCGTACTTCTTCGGCGCCGACGGGTCCCTCACGACGACCGAACCCACCGTGGCATCCTCCGCGTCGTTCCTGTGGGACCCGGATGCGCGGCCGAGAAACTCCATGGCATCCGAGGACGTGGGCAACGTGTGGATGACGCTGCCGAAGTACGAGTGGAAACCGCTTGTACCGGGTCGGGCCGTGTCGTTCGTGAGCGCACCATTGACCCATGATGTCGTCACTTTCGGGGGCGGGTCGGTCGACGTGTGGATCAAGTCGTCCGCACCGGACACCGATCTGCAGGCGACGATCTCCGAGGTCCGCCCCGATGGGCAGGAGCTGTTCGTCCAGAACGGTTGGCTCCGGGCGTCCTACCGCAAGCTCGATCCGAAGCGGTCCACGCCGCTGCAGCCCGTACCCTGGGCCCGCAAGTCCGACATCTCACCGTTGCCCGAGGGCACCTGGACGCTCGTACACATCCCTCTGTATGCCCAGGGTCATGCGTTCCGTACCGGGTCACGAATCCGGGTGACGATCGAAGCGCCCGGTGGCGATCAGCCGAGCTGGGCGTTCGAGGCGTTGAAACCGGCCGGCCCGGTGACCGATTCGATCGCGATCGCACCGGATATGGCCTCGCAACTGTTGTTGCCGGTCGTGACAGGCATGGCGGTGCCCACACCGCTGCCGGCCGTCTGTGAGGGCATGCGCGGCGAGCCGTGCCGGGCGTACGAGCCGTTCAGTAACAGCGTCGGCCCGAATCCCTGACCCGGGCCGATCCAACGGCACGGTCGGTCCGGGCCGGTCGCGTCGTCGAGCGCCGAGCGGCGCGCCGTCACGTCGGGACGGGCGCGAAACCGCACACGGTGCCCGAGTCGGTTGGACCGTCCGGGAGCCCGCTGTATCGCCCCGCGCACGCGAACATGCTCGCACCGGATTCGGCGACGACGAGCGAGACGATCGCCTTCGTATTCGTCGTTGTCGGTTCGAGCTTCAGGCCGGTGGCGACGCTCGCCAGAATGCCCGTCCGCGCAGCCCGGTTACCAACCGCGTACGATCCATTCATCCAGGCTCGGTCGTTCGGTACCAATGGTGGTGTCGTCGCCGTGACCGGGCATGACGAGCGTGGCGTCGGTGAGCGTGTGGAACAGCCGGTTGTCGATCGAGGTGATGATCGTCTTGAAGTCACCACCTTCGAGTGAGGTGTTGCCGGGTCCACCGGGGAACAGCGTGTCACCGCTGAACAGCACTGGTGCATGGTCGAGGCGGAAACAGATCGATCCGGGCGTGTGCCCTGGCGTGTGGATCGTGTGCAGAGCGAGGTCGCCGACCTCGATCACGATGTCGTCGTCGAGTGTCGTGTCATAGGAGGGCAGCATCGCCGCGTCGGCGGCGGTGACCCCCACGTCGTAACCGGCGTCGCGCATCTGTGGGATCGCCTGGATGTGATCCCAGTGGCCGTGGGTTTCCAGCACTCGGCGAACGCCGAGCGATTTCGCCAGCTCGAGTAGCAGCTCGTGTTCGTTCGCGGCGTCGATCAGGATCGCGTCGCCGGTGCGTTTGCAGCGCAGGACGAACACGTTGTTGTCGAAGGGCCCGACGACGACCTTGTGGATCTCGGCTCGTGCGTCGGACCAGTGCAGCGTGTCAGCAGCCATCATCGTCGACACTACCGCCGATTCCGGTGTGGCCTCCCGTGGCATCGCCCTTGTTCGGTCAGATCCGAGGAAGTCCCAGCATCCGTTCGGCGATGATCGTCCGCAGGATCTGGGTGGTGCCACCCATCAGCGTGTACGCGGGCGCGTAGACCACGCCCCGTGCCACGCGCCCGGCGAGCCGTGCCGGTGCGTCGTCACCCGGCATGTGTGCCTGCGCGGCGGCGCCGAGGGTGTCCGCGCAGAAGGACACGACCCGCTGTTCGTGTTCGGTGCACAGCGTCTTGGTCGCCGCCGAGTACCCGCGAGGCACCGTGCCACAGACGTTGCGAAGCACCATGAGTCGCCCGACGCGGTACAGCGACTCGAGTCGGGCGATCTGTTGGCGGACGAGCGGGTCCGTCGTGTCGGCGAGCGGGCGGCAGTCCCGATAGAGCGCGTGGTTGCTCACGAGGCGATCGATCCCGCCGCGTTCGTGTTCCATCTGGCGCATCACCTGACGGAAGCTGTTGTCACGGACACCGATGAGGTGATCAGCGGGAACCCGCACCTCGTCGAAGACGACCGAGCAGAAGTGCGCGTCACGGGTCGCATCGACGATCGGCGCAACGGTGACGCCGGGGGAGTCCATTGCGATCACGAACTCGGACAACCCGGCGTGCGCGGGCGCGTCGGGGTTCGTCCGGGCGATCAGGTAACACCAGTCGGCGTGTGCGGCACCGCTGGTCCAGATCTTCGCACCGGACACGATCCAGTCACCGGAGCCGTCGTCGGCCGGGCGGGCACGGGTGCGGATCGACGCGACATCGGATCCCGCGTCGGGTTCGCTCATGCCCACGCACCACATCGACGTCCCGTCGAGGATCCCGGGGAGCCAACGCTGCTGCTGTCCGGGTGTTGCGAACTCGAGCAACGTCGGCCCGATCTGGCGGTCCGCGAAGTACGCGGTCGCGAGCGGCGCTCCGCTCGCGATGAGCGCCTCGTACACCACGAACCGTTCCAGGGGGCTGCGCCCGCCGCCGCCGACCTGGCGTGGCCACGTCATGCCGATCCAGCCACGTTCGGCGAGGTTGCGGGCAAAGTCCGGATCGTGGCCGATCAGCCAGCCGTCCTCGTCGATCGTGCGGCGGGCCGCCCCGGCGCGTCCGACCTCGGCCGCCTCGGCAGCCAACTCGGCCAGCTCGGGCGGCAAGGTGAAGTCCACCCCCGCACTTTGACAGATCCGAGCCCATCCCAGACCGAACTTCGGGATGAAACGCCGGTTCTACCCACCCCAACACCCCGAAGTTCGAGTTGGGCCGGGATTCGTGTCGGGTCGTGGGCGTCGAGTCGTGGAGCCGGCGTCAGGAGGTCGGAGAGATCACGGAGAAGCCGAGGGATTCGGCGACCGGGATCTGATGGGCGTCGAGGGTCGCGTACCGCACCGGGCGGGGCAGGCGATCGGCGGCGGCGAGATGCAACGCGTCGATCGTGCGCAGCGGATGGGCGCGCGCCAACTCGGCGGCACGTTCCAGACATGACTGGTCGACGGGCACGACCGCGAAGTGCGACCAGTCCTCGAGCAGCGCGCCGCGCAGCGGCATGCCCAGCTCCGGGCCGAACAGTCGCTCGGCGAGCACGACGGCCTCGGTGAGCGCCAACGCGCTCGCACACCAGTCACGGTCGGCTTCCATCGCAGCGACGATCAGGTCGTGTCCCGGACCGATCACGTGGCGAGCGACGAGCGCGGTCGAATCGAGGGCGATCGTCATCGCACGGTCCGCCGCCCGGCATCGCCGCGCAGCTCTGCAGCCGCGCGGTCGATGCGCGCCCCCAGCGGCGGGGCGAGCGGCGCGTCCGGAGCGGGCCGTCGCTCATCCCGGGGGGCGAGGACCGCTCCGCGGGCGATCAGGTCGTCGAGGGTGAGCTCGTCGGCGGTCAGTGGTTCGACCGGGCCCAGTTGGGCGACCGGGTGGCCATCCACGGTGATCACGATGCGTTCACCGTTGCCGGCCCGGCGCACCGCGTCTGCCGTGGCGTTGCGCAACTGCCGGATCCCCAGATGGTCCACGATCCTGACCCTACTCGGCGACGGCAGCATCGGTGTCGCACCGGTGTACACATCACAAGTGGGTTCGTTGTCGGGCGACCTGCCAATGTGTCCGGGTCGGAATCGTTCCGTCACCAAATCGCCGGCACGCACAAGGGGCCCCACGTGAATTTCGCTTTCAACGACGAACAGGAAGAACTGCGCCGCATCGTCCGACAATTCCTCGACGACAAGTCCTCCGAGGCCGCCGTGCGTGAGCAGATGGACACCGAGAAGGGTTTCGACGATGCCGTGTGGACCCAGATGGCCGAACAACTCGGCCTGCAGGGTCTGGTCATTCCCGAGGCGTACGGCGGTTCGGGGTTCAGTTTCGTCGAGTTGATCGTCGTGTTGGAAGAGATGGGTCGCTCGCTGCTGTGCGCTCCCTACTTCTCATCCGTGGTGCTCGCCGCGCAGACGTTGATCCACTCCGGCGACGAGGCTGCCAAGCAGGCGCACCTCCCCGGTATCGCCTCGGGTGAGACTCGGGCGACCCTGGCCCTGACCGAACCGAACGGCAAGTGGGACGAGTCCGGTGTGACCGTCACCGCCACCGACAAGGGCGGCGTGTGGACGATCAACGGCACGAAGTCCTACGTGCTCGACGGCCACACCGCGGACCTGTTGATCGTCGCGGCCCGCACCGACGCGGGGGTGTCGCTGTTCAGCGTCCCGGCCGATGCGGCCGGGGTGACCCGCACCGCGCTCGCAACGATGGACCAGACCCGGAAGCAGGCCAAGATCGACTTTGCCGAGACGCCTGCCACCTTGATCGGCACCGATGGCGAAGGCTGGTCGGTCATCGAGCGGGTCCTCGACCTCGCTGCGGTGGCACTCGCCGCCGAACAGGTCGGTGGCGCGCAACGCACCCTCGACATGTCCGTCGACTACGCCAAGGAACGCATCCAGTTCGGGCGCCCGATCGGATCGTTCCAGGCGATCAAGCACAAGTGCGCCGACATGCTGTTGGAGGTCGAGTCCGCCAAGTCGGCCGCCTACTACGCCGGTTGGTGCGCCTCGGAACTGAATGATGAACTGCCTTCGGTCGCCTCGCTCGCCAAGGCCTACTGCTCGGAGGCGTACTTCCACTGCGCAGCCGAGAACATCCAGATCCACGGCGGGATCGGCTTCACCTGGGAACACCCGGCGCACCTGTACTTCAAGCGCGCCAAGTCGTCCGAGCTGCTCTTCGGTGACCCCTCGTATCACCGCGAATTGCTCGCCCAACGGATCGGCCTGTAGCCGGGAGCCGGGCCCGACCCGGCCGGGGCAACCCGCCGACTTCTAGGCTGGATGCGTGTTGGCGATCGTGATCTACATCATTGCCGCGCTCGCGGTGATCGTCATCGGGCTCGTCACCGTCGGGCGCGAGACGTTCGCGGCATCGCAGTTGCCGCGGCCTGCGGTGTACGAGATCGACGCGGCGGTCACCTTCGTGTCGAACATCCTCGATGATCGCACCGCGGCCCGCCTGACCCCCGACGACGTGTTGTGGATCCTGGAGCTCGACGCGCGATCCGGGCTCGCCGCGACCGATGCCGACATGGCCGCGTCGGGGACGTTGGTCCTCGACGACACCGAAGCGACCCGGTTGGTGATGGACCGCGTGTGGGCCGATCGCACGCGACGCGACACCATCGACGAACAGGACGTCGCGGCGGTGATCGCCGCTCGTGGCCGGTATCTCGAGACGATCGGCGCGATCGGTGACGTCGCCACCGATGCACCCGATCACGCCGAGTCGACCGGCGACGGCGCGGGAACCGGCGATGCCGAGGCGACGAAGCCGACCTGATGGGTTCGTGCAGGTCGGGTCGTTAGGATCGAGGACCATGGCACGGCCGACACGGTTCGAGAACTTCCGCTGGTTGGGTGACAAACGGACCCAGATCGTCCACGACCTCGACAACTGCGACGCCGCGGTCGTCGACGAGTTGATGGCGTCACGCCAGTACGCCGGATTCGGTCCGGACTCCGTGGACGAAGCCCGCAACCGTGGCTACCGCCCGTGCTCGTGCGCCGGTGCGGTCGCTGCTCGGAACGGCTGATCATCGACGACGCGGCGGGCACGGCTGTCGAGCACCGGTTCATCTCCGAGGGCATCGAGCTCGACGGCGAACTGAACGCGCCCCGCCACACCGGCGCGACCTCGCCGGCGTTGGTCCTGTGCCACGGCTACCCGGACCCGACGATCGGGTCACCGGCGGTGGGTATGGACCTGTCCGAGTTGGGTGCACGGATCGCCACCACCATGGGCTGGTACGTGTTCACGTTCCGTTTCCGCGGATGTGGCCGCTCCGGCGGCAATTTCTCGCTCGGCGGTTGGCGCGACGACATCCTTGCGGCGGTGGACCACCTGTCGTCGTCGATCGACCATCGGACGTTGTGGCTGGCCGGTTTCGGTACCGGCGGTGGCCTGTGCATCTCGGCCGCGGCGCGGATCACGGAGCGCCTCGACGGCGTCGCGGCGATGGGGGCACCGGCGGGTTTCGATGACTGGGCGTCGCACACCCGGCGGCTTCTGCAACACAGCCGGAACCTCGGCGTGATCCGCGACGCGGACTTCCCGGTTGCCGGTGACGGATGGGCCGAACAGTTCCGGTCGATCCGGCCGGTCGACGATGCGGCGAAGCTGGCGTCGATCCCGATGTTGTTGATCCACGGAGCCGACGACGAAAGTGTCCCGGTGTTCGATTCTCGGGTGCTTGCCGACGCTCACGGTTCGGCCGAGTTGCGGGTGATCTCGGGTGCGGGTCACGGGTTGCGGTATGACCCTCGAGTGGTGGCGATCCTGTTGGGTTGGCTCGATCGGACCCGGAACCGCGTGCTGAGGGGTGCGGACGCATCCGGAGTCGATGCCGGGTCCGTCACCGGGGACGATGCCGATGCCGGTTCGGGACCGTCGGCGTACCCGGCACCACCGTCTGTCTGACCATCGGTTTCGATTATTTCGCCGCGTTCGCGGCTTTCAGCGCCTTCTTGTGAGCGCGCACCTGTTCGAGCGCTTCGGGTGAGTCGATGTCGGCGACCGAGCGGGGGTGCGCGTCGGCGAGGTCGCCGACGATGCCTTCCCAACCTCCGGGGGTGACACCGAAGCGTTTCGCGAGCAACGCGATGAAGATCCTGGCTTTCCCGTCGCCGAACCCGGGGAGCGCACGCAGGCGCGCGAAGAGTTCGTCGGCGTCGGCCGCGGAGGTCCAGATCGCCGAGGTGTCGCCGTCGTAGTCGTCGACGATCATGGCGGCGAGCGTGATCGCCCGTTTGGCCATCGACCCCGGATAGCGGTGGAGCGCGGGCTTGATCCGGAAGATGTCGGTCAACGTGTCGGGATCGGCCGCCGCGATGGTTTGCGCGTCGAGGTGTCCGTCGAGTCGTTCCCGCAGTTCCCATGGTGCCGCGAACGCCCGTTCCATGGGGATCTGTTGGTCGAGCATCATCCCGAGCACGAGCGCGAACGGATCCTCGACCAACAGCGCGTCCTTGTCGGCGTCGCCGGTGACAGGAAACGATGGGGCAGCCATAAGCCCCCACGCTACCGACGTACCCGCCCCGGCCGTGCGCCTGCCCGCCACGGCGGCGCGCAACGACTGGGTGCCGACCGTCTGAATCTCACCGATTCCATCGTCAGGCGAAGCGGGGCCGGTGTGCCGCGAACACAGGAGCTGAGACGACGAGCAGGTTGGGGCCGAGGGCTCGCGACCTGTGAGGCACGCAGGGGGGCGAGGTGCCCCACAGGGAAGTGAGCGCGTAGGGGTTGGGGGTGCCTCACGTGTTGTGAGCGCGTGAGGGCTTGCGTTGTTTCGTGGTCATTCATTTGATTGACGGTTCGCGAGTTCCGTGAGTCCCACGATGAGATTCCATGGCGCCAGATCACAGGCATCGGGAACGTCGTCACGCATCACGACGCGACCATCCAGTGCGAAAAGGTGTGGGACACCCTCAGCGATGACATGCCGGCCCTGCGAGCACAGTTCCCGGACATTCCCGAGACCTGACCGATCGACGATCCGATCGTCTCGACCTGTCGCCCGCCTCGACGACATCGCCGCATGACTTGTCCGTTGGTCGCCCCGGGGCAAACTGAGCCACTGTCATCGGGGCTCAGGGTTCGATGCGTTGTACGGTCTTGACCCGGTCGATCGACTGGTCAAACGATGCGACACGACCGATGCCGGTGGATTCCGCACACGCGATGAGGTATGCCTCAGCGAAGTCGAGGCGGTCGGTGTCGTAGACCTCGATCGCCCGGAGCAGCAACGCCCGGTCTACCGTGACCACCGAACGCATCGACACCAGCGATCGCATTGCCGCAGCGACCTGGTCGCGGGGCACGTCGTAGAACGACTCGAGCACGTAGACCGTTTCGGCAACGATCAGATCGGCCAGGTACAACTCCGACGCGCCGGCGAGGTAACCAGTCGCGCGCGCCGCCATGTCCGGCGGGTCGCCCGTCAAGTGGCGAACGATGATGTTGGTATCGACGAACGCGCTCACCTGCGCGTCGGAGACCGACGCGCACGCGTGGTCCGGATGACGTCATCCCAAGCGACGTTACGTTTCGCGGCGGGAACGGGGACGGTGCCTGCGAGCGACAGGAACTCCGGGGTTCGTGCGAGCACGGCCCGGTCGCCATCGACACGAAACACCACGTCGTCGCCCTCGCCGATCCCGAGCGCCGTTCGAACGGCCTTGGGAATGGTGACCTGTCCTTTGGAACTCATCCTCGCTGCAACTTCCATCGCCATCTCCTTACAAGTCAGGGTAATTAAGGATACCAGAGTAAAGGTGCAGGTCCCTGAGAGGTGCCGTGCAGGCGCTGCTCACCCGGGGGCATCTCGGGGTGTTGACCTCGAGGCCATTCGACGAGGCTCTCCGGTCGACAACAATTGGCTCGGTGGCCTTGTCGGGATCGCCCGCGGCGGTGCGATTATCGGGATGTGGTGAACCCGCAAGTGGTCGCGGCTACGGGGGTGTCGCCGCTCGTTCCGTTGTATGCATACGTGCATGCGAGGACCGACCGCCCCCGCTCGGCAACGACGAGCCCACCGGGAGGCCCGGTGCGTTCGCCCGGAGTGGCGACGTCGAGTCCAAGGTCGACGAACTTGGCTGTGCCCGGGTCAATTCGCTCCAACGATCCGCTTGGCCCTACCCGGTACCCGATTCCGACGTCGGATTTGGTCATGGGCGCGGCCACGGTCGAACGATTGACGTTGTGCCACCCGGTGGACGGGGTCCACTGCGCGGTCAATGCGGATCCCGTCCAGAGCATGATGCCATCGATCCCGCAGCTGTACGAGGGGAGCTTGGCGACGTCGGGTGCATTTGCATCAACGTGGCGCACCCATCGTTTCGCCGACCACTTCCAAAGGGTCAGCCGCGAGGCCGAACTCGTCCCTGGTTTGTCCGCCGTCCCGGCACCGTTCCAGTCCAGGGCGTACAGGTCGCCGGCGACTGCGCACAGATTCGTCGAAACCCTGCGCGGCACCGTCTCGACCACCGACCCGGTCGTGTCCAACGCGTACGCGTGGTCGATGCCGTCCAACCAAAGGGTTGACGGCTCGGCGGCGAGGAGCACCGGAGGCGTTCCACCTGCTTGAACCGTCTCGTTGTGCCACAAGGTCGTACTGTGCACAACCTTTCCGACCGCACCGAAAAACTCGACGATGCCGCTGCTCCGGACGCATTCGGGCATCACGTCGACGTCCGAGTTGCATCGCTGGCCCAGCAAGGCAACTTCACCGTGGAAGGCGACGATCGACAGACCCGAAGGCTGCAGGTCCTCATAGGCCGTATCCGGCACGACACGGTCGGGCTTGCCCACAGCGGGCACCCGCCAGATTCCGGCATCGTCCCCGCGAGTGAGTACCCACCCGGTCGTTCCATCGACGCTCGCTGAGATGACCGTGCTCCGGGCGGGAAGACCGCGCACCACCGTCGGCGCGTCGACCTTGGAGACGGTCGTTGAACCCACTGGTGGCGTCTATGTCGTCGTCGGACTCGATCCACACGAGGAAAGTGCGGCAACAAGTGCGACGGTGGCGGCGGTGGCCAGGCAAACGGTACGCCGACGGCCCTTGAAGGCTTGCCCGGCCCCGATCTCGAAGTCGACAACTGCGGTGCTCCGCTGGGTCATGTCCGCTCCACAGGGGGATACCCACCTCGCGTTCGGTGTCGTCGCGAGCTTCCAACCAGAGCTCAGCGGGTGAAGGGTGGGGTGGTGTCGGGGTCGATGCCGAATTCGGTGATGGCTTTTGCGACGACGTCGGGGTCGATGTGACCGCGGCGGGCGAGCGCGGCGAGCATCGCAACTGCGATGTGGTGCTCGTCGACCTCGAAGAACCGACGGAGTGCTTCGCGGGTGTCGCTGCGCCCGAACCCGTCGGTGCCGAGCACGCTGTAGGGGCGGGGAACCCACCGGGTCACCTGATCGGGCACGAGTGTCAGATAGTCGGTGACCGCGATGACCGGCGCGTCGGCGAGCGGCACGTCGAGTGCATCGAAATCGCTCGACAACAGCCGGGTCACCGACGCGACGCGTGGCTCCTCACCGGGATGCAGGCGGTTCCAACGTTCGACGGCGAGCGCATCGGCTCGCAGGTGCTTGAACGACGGCGCACTCCACAGATCCACGCCGATGCTGAAGCGCTCCGCGAGAAGTGTCGCCGCCGCACGTGCGGGCACGTTCATGGGCCCGGAGAACACGACCGTGCCACGCCACGGCACACCCTCGGGCGCGGCCGCGAAGCGGTACAGGCCCCCGGTGATGTCGGCACCGGTCACCCCGTCGGGCATCGCGGGCATCGCAATGTTCTCGTTCGTCAACGTCAGGTAGTACATGACGTCGCGAGGTGTGTCGCCGTGCATGTCGACCAGGCCGTGGCGGACGATCTCGGCGGTCTCATACGCGAACGCCGGGTCGTAGGCCTCCAGTGACGGGATGACGGACGCGAGCACATGGGAGTGGCCATCGGCGTGCTGCAAGCCTTCCCCGGTCAGGGTCGTGCGCCCGGCCGTGCAGGCGAACAGGAAACCCCGGGTCCGTTGATCCGCCGCCGCCCACAACAGATCGCCGACCCGCTGGAAGCCGAACATCGAATAGAACGAAAAGAACGGCACCATCGGCACACCCAATGCCGACAGTGACGTGCCCGCCGCGATGAACGACGCACACGCGCCCGCCTCGGTGATGCCCTCCTCCAGGATCTGGCCGTCGCGTGCCTCGTGATAGCTGAGCAGCAGATCATGATCCACCGGTTCGTACTTCTGACCGAACGGCGCATAGATCGCGATCTCGGCGAACAACGAATCCATCCCGAAGGTCCGGCCCTCGTCGGGGATGATCGGCACGATCCGCCGCCCGATCTCGGGGTCGCGTACCAGGTTGCGAAGCAGCCGGGTCGCGGCCAGCGTCGTCGACACCGCCTGCATGCCCGACCCGGAAGCGAACTCGGCGAACGGTTCGGGTCCGGGAAGTTCCAGTGGACGGTTCACGTGCACGCGCCGTGCGGGAAGGTACCCGCCGAGCACCGTGCGACGCCGGTGGAGGTACTCGAACGCGGCCGAGCCCTCGGGAGGTCGGTAGTAGGGCGGGTCGACGTCGTCACGCAACGCGTCGTCGGGGATCTCGTCGTGCAGGTACAGCCGGTCCCGCAGGGCCCGGAGCTGCACGGTGGTCATCTTCTTGATCTGATGCGTCGCGTTGCGGGCCTCGATGTCGGGCCCGAGCGTCCACCCTTTGATCGTCTTGGCGATGATCACCGTCGGCATCCCCGACGTCTCGACCGCGGCCTTGTAGGCCGCGTAGATCTTCCGGTAGTCGTGGCCGCCGCGGGGCAGATGCTGCAGATCCTCGTCGGACAGGTCCGCGACCATCGCTCGTAGGCGAGGATCCGGTCCGAAGAAATGCTCACGGATGTACGCACCCGACTCGACCGCCATCCGCTGGAATTCGCCGTCGACCGTCGCGTTCATCTTGTCGACCAGGACCCCGTCGATGTCCTTCGCCAACAGGTCGTCCCAGCGTGAACCCCAGATCACCTTGATCACGTTCCAACCGGCGCCACGGAACACCCCTTCGAGCTCCTGGATGATCTTGCCGTTGCCGCGCACCGGCCCGTCGAGACGTTGCAGGTTCGCGTTGAGCACCCAGGTCAGATTGTCGAGCCGCTCACGCGACGCGAGCGTGAGCGCCCCGAGGGTTTCGACCTCGTCGACCTCACCGTCACCGACGAAACACCAGGTGCGCGAACCCGAGGTGTCCTCGATCCGACGGTTCGCCAGGTAACGATCGAACCTCGCCCGGTAGATCGACGCGATCGGCCCGAGCCCCATCGACACCGTGGGGAACTCCCAGAAATCCGGCATCGTGCGCGGATGCGGGTAGCTCGCGAGGCCACCGTCGACCTCGCGGCGGAACCGGTCCAGATCGTCCTCGGAAAGTCGCCCCTCGAGGAACGCCCGCGCATAGAAACCGGGCGCGGAATGCCCCTGGAAGTACACGTGATCACCCGGTGCGCCGTCGGTCGCACCCCGGAAAAACCAGTTGAACCCGACCTCGTACAGCGCAGCGGATGACGCATACGACGACAGGTGACCGCCGATGCTGGCGGCCGCGTGGTTGGCACGCACGACCATCACCGCGGCGTTCCACCGGATGTACGCGCGGATCCGGCGCTCGAGGTACTCGTCGCCGGGGAACCAAGCCTGGTCCTCGGCGGGGATCGTGTTGACATAGGGCGTCGACACCGTCGCCGGCGAACCGACGCCGAGCTGACCGGCGCGCTCGAGCAGCTTTGCGAGCAGGAAGCGGGCGCGCACGGGCCCGTTCGTGGCGACCACCGCATCGAGCGAGTCGAGCCATTCGGAGGTTTCCCCGGCATCG
>JAFDWI010000054.1 GCA_018268545.1 Actinomycetota bacterium | reverse complement strand
TGCAGCACCGCTTCGGTCCCGATCAACACCCGTGCCGACGAAGGATCCGGACCGGGTGCGGCGTCCGCCGTCACCTCCACGACGGGCTCGCCGATCAGCGACTCGAGTTCGTCGCGTGCACGGGAGACGCCGACACGCAGGTTCTTCAGCGCTGCCGACCCGCACGCGTCACACACCCGAGGCCGCTCGCTCCCACAGCGCGGGCACACGAGCATCGCCGTGGCGGGTGCGTGCACCCCTGCACCGCACGCCTCACAACGCACCAGGGCGTCACATCCCCGGCACGCGAGCAGTCGCACCCGACCGGTCCGGTTCAGCACACAGACCGTCGACCCCGAATCGGCCAGCAGCGACCCGAGCGATTCGGAGAACAGGCTCGACCCGTATCGAGGGTCCTCACCGCGGCGGTCGATGACCTCGACCATCGGCCATCCCGCGCGCTCGACCCGACGTTCGGGGACGATCAGTCGCGATCCCGTCAGCGATTCGAGGGACGGGCACGGTGACAGCTGCACGAAATCGGCGCCGGCGCGACGCGCCCGTTCACCGAGCACGTCGCGGGCATTCCAGGTGGGGACACGGGTCGACTGGTACGCCTCGTCGTGCTCGTCGACGACGACCACCAGCGACAGATCGGGAGCCGGCGCCCACGCGACGTTGCGCGTTCCCACGACGACCGACCCACCCGACGCGGCCTGCGCCCACGCCTGGGAACGCACGCCACCGGGAAGGCTCGCGTCCGAGAAATCGACGACCGGGAACCCTACGGCACGCAGCCCCACCACGAGGCGGTGTGCCGAACGAACCGACGGGCAGGCGATGATCATCGAAGAACCCGGAACGGTCTCGGACCGCGCCGCGAGCAGGTCGACGATCACCGGTCGCCGATCGTGAGCCGGCGGAAGCCGGACGACCGTCGACGCGTCGGCGAGCACGTCGACGACCGGGATCACCCCGGCGGCCGACGATGCTCGTAGGTCACCCGTGGGCCGGCGCGACCGAGGCGGAAGGGTCGTCACGATCGTCGGCGCCGAGGCGATCCGCAGGAAATGGGCCGGATGCCCGGCCCACCGCCAAGCCGCCCAGTCCGCGAGGGCGAGCAGATCCGGAGCGGGACCGATCCCCCGGACCGCGACGATCGGTTGGATCGTGACGCCTTCGGGAGGCTCCACATCCACCGCGGTGACCCAACCGCGCAAGGCACGGGGTCCGAGGCGCACACGCACCTCGGACCCGATGCGAACCGGACCGAGATCGGCCGGGACGACATAGTCGAACACCTTGTGGATCCCGGTGACGTCGACGAGCACACGTACCGCTCGCGTCTCGGCCACCATCGTTCCATTGTGCCCCGACGACACCCGGGGCGGCACGCGCCGATCGGTCAACGACCGTCGGGCGTTCAGAGACCCAGTGCCGATTTCACCGAGTCGGCGCGGTCGGTGCGTTCCCACGTGAAGTCGGGGTCTTCCCGACCGAAGTGGCCGTACGCGGCCGTCTTCGCGAAGATCGGGCGACGCAACTCGAGGTCACGCAGGATCGCCGCGGGACGCAGATCGAAGATGTCCCGCACCACTTCGGTGATCTTCGCCGGGTCGGCGTGTTCCGTGCCGAACGTCTCGACGAGGAGCGACACCGGGCTGGCGACGCCGATCGCGTACGCGACCTGGACCTCGGCACGGTCCGCGGCTCCGGCGGCGACGAGGTTCTTCGCGACCCACCGCGCCGCGTACGCAGCCGAACGGTCGACCTTGGAAGGGTCCTTGCCACTGAATGCGCCACCGCCGTGACGAGCGGTTCCACCGTAGGTGTCGACGATGATCTTCCGGCCGGTGAGGCCACAGTCGGCGTGGGGCCCACCGAGCACGAACGCCCCGGTCGGGTTGACCAGCACGCGGAAGTCGTCATCGGCGAACTTCTCGGGGACGAGCGGACGGATCACGTGCTCGATCAAATCGGGCTTGATGACCGCGTCGGCATCGATCCCCGGGGCGTGCTGGGTGGAGATCAACACGGTCGACAGGCGGACGGGGACACCGTCTTCGTACTCGAAGGTGACCTGGGTCTTGCCGTCCGGGCGCAGGTACGGCAACAGGCCGGACTTGCGCACCTCGGCCAGCCGTTCGGCCAAGCGGTGCGCCCACCAGATCGGCAGCGGCATCAACGACGGCGTCTCGTTGTTGGCGTAGCCGAACATCATCCCCTGGTCGCCCGCACCTTGCGCGTTCAACACGTCCTCACCCGAGGTGCCCGTACGGGTCTCCATCGCGGTGTCGACACCCTGGGCGATGTCGGGCGACTGCGGGTCGATCGACGTGATGACGCCGCAGGTGTTCCCGTCGTAACCGACCGACTCACGGTCGTAACCGATCGCCTTGATCGTTTCGCGCACCACGTGGGGAATCTCCACGTAGGCGGACGTCGTGATCTCGCCGGCGACGAGCGCGAGGCCCGTCGTCACCATCGTCTCGCATGCGACCCGGGCCATCGGGTCCTGCTCGAGGATCGCATCGAGAATCGAGTCCGAGATCTGATCGGCGACCTTGTCGGGGTGACCTTCGGTCACGGACTCGGAGGTGAAGGTCCAACTGCTCACGTGAAGCTCCTCTGACTGGATGGAAGAACGGAAAGATCTGGGCGATGAAGCGGTGAAGGGCGCATCAGGTTCCCGCCACCACCGAACGACGGCAACGAACGACGGCATCCACCACCGCCGCCGCGACCTGGCGCTTGTCGGCCAACGGCACGTCGACCCGGTGGCCGTCCGCGGCCAGGATGACGACCTCGTTCGTGTCGTGGGCGAAACCGACGGACGGCGCCGAGACGTCGTTCGCGACGATCAGGTCCACGCCCTTGGCCTCGAGTTTGCCCGACGCGTGCGACAGCACATCGTCGGTCTCGGCGGAGAACCCGACGATGACCTGACCTGGCCGACGCGCGTGGGCGACCTCAGCGAGAATGTCGACGGTGGGTTCCAATCGGACCGTGGGCACACCCTCGGTCTTCTTGATCTTGGATGCGGCCACCTCGACCGGCCGGAAATCGGCGACCGCTGCGGCCATGATCACGACCTGGGCATCGGAAGCCAGCGCCGCGACCTCCGCGTGCATCTGCGCCGCGGTGTCCACCCGACGCACCTCGACCTGTGAGGACACCGGCCGGTCGACGGTCGTGACCAAGGTGACATCGGCACCTCGGGCGGCTGCCTCCTCCGCGATCGCATGGCCCTGTTTGCCACTCGAACGATTCCCCAGGTACCGGACCGGGTCGATCGGTTCGCGGGTCCCACCGGCGGTTACCAACACCGACACGCCCTCGAGATCACGAGGCGCACCGGATGCGAAGAAGCTCCGGACCTCCTCGACGATGACCGCTGGGTCGGCGAGACGACCCGGACCCGAGTCGCCGCCCGCGAGTGCACCGACCCCGGGCGGAACGATGAGGGTGCCGCGGCGCTCCAGCAACGCGATGTTGTCCTGCACCGCGGGGTGTTCCCACATCTCGGTGTGCATCGCGGGGCACAACATGACCGGCGCGCGGCTCGCCAACAACGTCGCGGTGAGCAGGCCACCCGCCGCCCCCGACGCATAGGACGCGAGCAGGTTGGCCGTTGCCGGCACCACGAGGATCAGATCGGCGGACTTCGCCAGGTGGGTGTGCGGACTCGGCTCGGGACCATCGAACAGATCGACCCGAGCCGGTTCGGAAGCCAGCGCTGAGAAGGTCGCGGCACCGATGAACTTCGTCGCCGCGTGGGTGAGGATCGGCGAGACGAGCGCCCCGTCGTCGACGAGTCGGCGACAGACCTCCACCGCCTTGTACGCGGCAACGCCGCCCGACACCCCCAGGACGACATGGCGTCCGCGCAGGATCATGCGAATTCCGGTGATTCGGAGGAAACTACTCGGACTCGGGCGCGTCCGCGTCGGCCTCGGCCGCCGCCGCAGCTTCGGCGGCCGCGTCGGCCTCGGCCTGCGCTTCCGCGGCGAGCTCCTCGGCCGTGATCCATTCGATCTTGTCGAGCGCGATCTCCTCGAAGGCCACGGACAACGGCTTCCGGGCCTGCGTGGTGACCAACGGCGGGACCAGGCCCTTCTCGGCGGTTCCGAGC
>JAFDWI010000053.1 GCA_018268545.1 Actinomycetota bacterium | reverse complement strand
CCCGGCTGGATCTCGCAGCGGACCGGACGATCGAGGCCCGCCTCAGCGGGCGCTGACCGCGCGGCCGATGTGGGTCGTGATGTCGTCGCCGAGCCGCTGCCACATCGAACGTGTCAGGTCGTGCCCCCGCCCGTGATGGCCGATGAACGTCGCGCCGGGGATCGCCTTGGCGAGCGCGTACCCTCCGCTGGGGTTGACGAGCGGGTCGGCGAGCCCGTGTTCGACGAGGGTCGGGACCTTCAGGCCGTGCAACGCCCGGGTCCGGTCCGGTTGGGCGAGAATCGCGGCGAGCTGACGATCCCGTCCGTCGTTGACCGGGTCGCGATCCCATGACCAACCGGCGACGGTCCGGACCTCGTCGGGATCGAGATCCGGCGACCCGATCTCGCGGTAGATCGAGACCTGCTCCTCGATCGATGCTTCACGGTTCGCCCGTGTCGTCGAGGATCCACGAGCGAAGCCGAGCAGCAACTTCGGGGCGGGTCGGCCGACGCGGCGCGATCCCGTGGAGGTCATCACCAGGGTCAGCGATGCGACGCGCCGTTGGTCGGTGAGCGCCATCGTCTGCGCGATGAAACCTCCCATCGAGGTCCCCACGAGGTGGAACCGGTCGAGTTCGAGGTGGTCGGCCAGCGCGAATGCGTCGTCGGCGAAGTCCTGGATCCGATACGGCGGATGGTGCTTGCGGACCATGTCGAACAACGGCGGCGCAGGCGTTTCGAGGTGGGTCGACAGGCCACAGTCACGATTGTCGAACCGCACGACGTAGTGCCCGGCCGATGCCAGCTCGGCGCACATCGACTCGTGGTAGCCGAGCATCTGGGTGCCGAATCCCATGACGAGCAGGATCGCCGGATCACCCGGATTCCCGAACGTCTCGTACGCGATGTCGAGTCGACCGAGCGACGCGATCCGTACGTTGTCACGGTGAAGGTCGGGCGCGTCGGTCACCCCGACGACCGTAGCGCCCGGGGTGTCAGGCGGTTCGGGTCGCGCCGGTCCGTCGTTGGACCGAGCGTTCGCGACGGATCCGACGGCGTTCGCGCTCGCTCATCCCGCCCCAGATCCCGAACTTCTCACCGTGCTCGAGCGCGTACTCGAGGCACTCGTCGCGCACGACACACCCGCGGCAAACTTCTTTGGCCTCACGGGTCGATGCGCCGCGCTCGGGGAAGAACAAATCCGGGTCGACGCCGAGGCAGTTGGCGAATCGGTGCCATTCCAGATCCTCCGTCTCCAATTCGAATTCTGCTGACATTGTGCCTCCCCGATCGCGGGGTGAGTTTCGTGTGGCGGGTTCCGGACCTGCCCCGTCACCCCTGGTTTCGTCGACCACGACGCGCGACCCGACGTCGATCCTCGGATCACACCTGTGGAATTACAACGTTGTAAGAATGCCGGTTTTCCCGTGGAATTGCAAGCGAAAATCCAAGGACCTCAGATTCTTGGACCGAAAACCACCGGCGACGACCGGAGTGGGCGGGTTCGACGACTCCGAGGTCGCGCCTCGCAGTACGATTCGATGCATGAACAGGGAGCGTGCACGATCGATCGTGCTCATCATCGCTGGTGCCGTGCTCGTCGTCGGGTGTGCGACCTCGGTGCGCACTTCGACCGCGCCGCGCAGCGGGCACGGTTCGTCGAGTTCAACAATGCCAGGACCGACGATGTGGACGATCACCTCCACATCGGAGACATCGACGACGACGACCACCGCACCACCGACCACGACTCCCCCGATCGATCCGCGCTCCGTCATCAACACGGTCGGACTGCAGCCGTCGGACTTTCCCGGCGCGACGACCGAGACACAACCCGGCCATCCGATCGTGCGGTCGACCGACCCTTGCAAGCCGATCGCGTCATCGCCGTTCATCGCAGGGTCGCTCTCGGCCAGCTACGGGTTTGCGCAATTGAACTTCACGACCATCGTCTACTCGGAAATCGCCGTCTACAATTCGGAGGCCCAAGCTCAGGCTGTCGCCGGCACGATGGGTTCAGCTCAGTGGATGCAGACGTGTGATGAGCCCTCCAACCTCGCCACCGCCCAGTCCGACGCAACCCAGACCGACGGCAACATGCCTTGCAACCTCACCATCGTGAACCACAACGAGGCCGCCCTTGCGACGACCGGACTGCCGGGCGGGACCGGCGGGTGGCTGTTCGATTCGACGGTGCACTGCGGCGTCAACAATCAGGACTGGTCGGCGAATACGGCAACGATCGTCACCCACCGCGGGCGTGTCGTCATCGCCCTGTTCGCGAAGGCTGTCGAGAACCCCCAGCCACCCGGTCAGGCGACGCCTTTCAACATCGATGGCCCCGTTGCAGGCGCGATGACGGCAGTTGTGGGCCGCGCCGAAGCCGCGCAGCGGTAACCTTCCGGTTCAGCCGGCGTGGCGGCGGGTGAGCCGGCGTCGCGACTCGAGGAAGTCGACGAGCACGTAGTCCCCGAGGTTCTGTGGCGTCGTGAAGAACGCCCGCCCACGATTCATCTGGGTCAACTTCTCGATGAAGGCGCCCAGGCCGTAGGAGTCGCCGAGCATGAACGTGTTGATGGTGATCCCTGCTCGGGTGCAGCGTGCGACCTCGGTGAGCGTCGCGTCGACGGTTGCCCGGATCGGCGGGTAGTGGAACAGCACCTCTCCGGACTCGGTGATGTGCGCGGTCGGCTCACCGTCGGTGATCATGATGATCTGTTTGGTGCCACGTTCACGGGCGAGGAGGCGGCGTGCCAGCACGAACCCGTGCTGCATGTTCGTGCCGTACACGTAGTCCCACGACACCGACGGCAATTCGGCCGGTTCGATGATGCGGGCCACCTCGCTGAACCCGACGATCCCCAGGTAGTCACGGGGGAACTGCGTGGAGATGAGCGTGTGCAACGCCATCGCCACCTTCTTCGCGGGCAGGAAGTTGTCCTGCATGGGCATCGACAACGAGAGGTCCACCATGAGCACGGTCGCGGTCCGGACGCTGCGGGTCGTCTCGGCGATCTCGAAGTCGTCGGGTTCCAGGCGCACCGGTATGCCCGGCCCTCGCCGACCCAGCGCGTTGCGCAATGTCCGTTGGATGTCGAGGTTGAACGGGTCGCCGAAGGTGTAGGGGCGTGTTTCGTCGGATCGTTCGTGCCCGAGGCCGCTCCGCTCGATCCGGTGGGCACCAAAGCGATCGGCAGCCAACGAGTCGAACAGTTCGGCGAGGGCGTTCTTGCCGATGCGGCGCAGCCCGGCCGCCGTCAACTCCAGCCTTCCTTCTCGCTGTTCGACCAGACCGGCCTCGGTCAGCATCCTGGTCAGTTCTGCGAGCCGTTCGAGGCTCCGGGCCGCGTCGGGGCCGAGGAGCCGCTTTGCGCGCTCGATGTCCGCTTCGGCCAACGCGCCCGGGTTCGCTGCGGAGCGCAGCAGGTTCTCGAGGCGGTCCAGGTCACCGAGCGCGTCGAACATGCCGGGTGCACCGGCGAGGTCCAACGGATCGTTGCCGGAGAAGTCGTACGAGCGCTGCCATCCGAGCTGCGGGAACAATGTCCGGAGTTGCTCGGAGAGGCGTTGGAACTCCCAACTCATGTCGAGGTCCTCGAGCAACTGTTCGCTGAGCTGTTGCAGCTGGGCGCGCTGTTCGGGCGTCATCGAATTGAACATCGCCTGCATCGCCGCGAACCGTTCGGCCATCTGTTCGAGGAGTTCATCCAGATTGGCCGGCGGCAGTTCGCCGAACAGGTCGCCGAAACGGTCCATGAAACCGGCGAAGTCGGGGTCGTCGCCACGTTCGCGTGCGGCGATCATGTCGTTCAGCTCGGCCATCATGTCGGCGTTGCGTTTGAGGTCGTCGGGCGTGAGGTTCGCCATCGCGCCCATCATGTTGTTCACCTGGCTCGCCATGAGCTGGCGCCGGAGTTGGTCGACCAGCTCGGCGTAGTCCTTCTGCGCCTGTGCCGAGGTGAAGTCGTAGTCGGACAGACCGCGGACCATGCCCGCGAGGTCGGGTGGCAACAGGTCGAGTTCCATCCGGTGCTGTTCGACGCTCGATCGGGCGAGCTCGGCGCGCCGGTCGTTGCCCGACGATTCGGCTTCGGCGAGTTGCTCGTCGAGCGCTGCTCGCTCGGTGTCGACGACGTCTCGGAGACGCTCGGCGATGTCGTCGTAGACCCCGCCCAGATCGAATTGATCGAGCAGGTCGTGCCGGCGATCGCGGAGCTGTTCCATCAGTTCACGCAAGCCTTCGATCCGGCTGCCGTCGGGGCTTTGCATCCCGTCCTGCAACAGTCGCCGCAGCGCGGCGTCGAGGTCACCGTGGTACAGCACGTCGTCGGTGATCTCGGCCATGACGTCTCGGGCACCCAACTCGAAACCGACCTGGGTGCCGTCCCACGCCGAATAACGGAACCGGCGGGCCGGCGGACGTTGCTCCATGTCGACCCACGGTACCGGGACCGGACCGGTCACGGGGCCCGAGTTGCGACGTTCAGGGCACCAGGGTGAACGTGTCGACGTGGTTGGGGCGGACGACGCTGAAGTGGCGGTGATCCAGCGTGGCGATCTCGGT
>JAFDWI010000052.1 GCA_018268545.1 Actinomycetota bacterium | reverse complement strand
TGCTGCGCCACCGTGACCGGCCCCGCCCCTGGGCGGTATGTGTTCACGGATTCGGCACCGGATCGACGTTCATGGACCTGTTCAGCTTCCGAGCCGGCCACCTTCACGACGACCTCGGCCTCAACGTGGCAGCGCTCGTGCTTCCCGTGCACGGACCACGACGGCCGAGCCGGATCAGCGGCGAGGAGTTCCTCGGGTTCGAGTTCATGAACAGCGTGCACGGCCTCACCCAGTCACTGTGGGACCTGCGAAGCCTGCTGAGCTGGGTCCGGACACAGCAGCCGAGCGGTATCGGCGTGTTCGGGATCTCGCTCGGAGGCATGGTCGCCGCCCTGCTCGCCGCGTTCGACCCGGACGTGGACCTGGTACTCGCCGGGATCCCCGTCGTCGACTTCTGCGCCCTCGTGGAACACCACGCGCCGACGAACCTGCAGCTGCGGAGCATCGAACATCACATCCTCGACGGCACCGCCCAACAGGTCCATCGGGTCGTCTCACCACTCGCGATGGACCCCGTCGCGCCACACGGGACCCGCGCGATCTTCGCCGGGCTCGGGGACCGGCTCGTCACCCCCGAACAAGGCCAGCGACTCTGGGCGCACTGGGACTATCCGGAGATCCGATGGTTCGCGGGCAACCATGTCGGTTACCTCTGGTCCGACACCGTCTGGCAGTTCGTCGGCGAAGCATTCGCGGCGCGTGATCTCACGGATCCCGGCTCCCCGGCCTCAACCCGCTGAGGCTTCACCTCGGCATCACGTGCAGGGGACGTTCACACCCACAGCGGTCACGACCCTCGATGCCCGCGAACCGTGGCCACCAGACACAACGACGTGCCGATCGGCATCCACGCCGACAGTGCGACGCTCGGGGTGCCCGCGACATACAACGCCGCGTTCAACGGACGGGGAAGCCGCGGGAACTCCGCGGCACCTTCGGCGCCGCCGTCCCCCACAGCCCCCGGGCCGGTGTCCGGCGGGTGTCGGCGGGCTCGCCACCGCGCAGCGGGAACGAACTCGGGGAACAGTCGTCCCCGTTCGGTGATCTCCACGGCAGTGCCGTCGAACAACGCCGCGAGCTGTTCGGGTTCGTAGCGCCGATGGTGACCGAGCGCGACATCCCACTGCGACCACAGCCGCATCGATGCCGGCACGGTCACCACGATCCGGGTCCCCGGCTCGAGCCGGCCGAGGAGCGTCGCGACGAACCCCCGATCGTCCTCGACATGTTCGAGAACGTCCAGCAATGTCACGACGTCGGTCGGCGGGAACTCGGCGATCCCGTGTAGATCATTCGCCGGTCCGAAACGCCGACGCAGCGAAGTGCGCATCGAGGGGATCGGCTCGTCGAAGTAGTAGGTCGCTTCGGGGCGCACACGGTGGAGCAGGGTTCCGACGACGCCCGTGCCGGCACCCACGTCCAGGAGCGCGAACCGACCGCTCGGCAGGTGCCGCCGAACGAACCGCCAACGGAGCCGGTGCCAGAAATAACCGGCCGCGAAGTCAGCCTGGTCGATCAGATGCGCTTCGAGCGCGTTGCCCATCGGTTACCTCGAGACCGCCCAACGAAATGCCGCTGGACTGCGCGAACAGCGCGAACAGGGTGATGCAACACACGATCCCGAGAAGCGAGGCGACGACCAGCGACAGGCTCACGGCGAACAGCCAACCGGGAATCCGCACGTTCGTACATGCCCAGATCACGCCGAGCGCGACGAGGAAGGCCACGACGGCGCCGACCATGCCGGCAAGGCAGGCCAAGACGCGGATCGCGATCCGGTCGATGAACGGCATCAACATGCGCAATCCGTGCATCACCAACCGTTGTCGGCTCATCTTCGAGCGCCCCTCGTAGCGGGTTCCGCGAGGGCACGGCACGAACACGATCGGAACGTCCAAGCTGATGAACGACGACGAGTAGCACAGGTCGAAGTAGGGATGTGCGAGCAGACGATGGGCAACCGAACCCCGGTACGCCGCGAAGTTCCCACTTCGGATCGTGGTGCCCGTCAGCGTCCGAAAGACGACTCGAAACACCAGGTAGGACACCTTGAACGCAACCGACTCCTGCCGTTTGGTGCGCGCTGCGAGAACAACCGTGCCGCGGGCGCAACGCCCCTCGATGAGCGGCTCGAGGATGCGGGCGAGATCGACGGGCCGGTCCTCGCCGTCGGCATCCATCGTGACCACCAGATCATCGGCGCCGACATCCCCCACGAGGGAACGAATGCCGTACACGATCCCGCGTTGATGCCCCAGGTTGAAGGGCGGCTCGACGACGATGACATCGTCGAAGCCCGCGAGATCATCGACCTGGCGGTCCTCGCCCGCCGTGTCGTCGACCACGACGAACGACAGCGGCATCGACCCGAGCGCCGGATCGTCCCGAAAGACACCACGGACCTCGTCACGGAGACGGCGGAACGAGGGCACATCCCGGTAACACGGAACAACGACCCAGACCTTCGGTCCGTCCCTCGGGATCTCATCCACCGGCACGTTGACCCACTGGTTCGTTCACTCGTTCGCTGACTCGAAGATCCGGTCTTTCGCCCCCTGAGCATCGCAAGCCCTTCGCAAGCTGCCGACCCGGAAGGCTCGTAGGCCGCGGGTAGCATACCAGCCCATGCCCTGGGCGCGGACCCGACCCGACGACGGTCCGCGAACCGAACACACGACCAGGCGCGGTTGGTTCCGGGCATTCGTCGTCCTGAGCCTCGCGGCGATCGTGTTCATGTGGGAGCCGATCAGCACCGGCCATTACTACGCCGCCGGTGACCTCTCGGGCCTCTCCCCCATCCTGTCACCCAAGGCCGACGGCGTGCCGGGGCGCAACGTCGTGTTCGACAACCAGACCGACGTCATCGTCGACATCCTCCCGTGGGAGAGATTCAACCGGGACGAGATCCGATCCGGACACCTCCCGTTGTGGAACCCGTACAGCAACAGCGGCGCCCCCCAATTG
>JAFDWI010000051.1 GCA_018268545.1 Actinomycetota bacterium | reverse complement strand
TTCTGGCCGTCGTCCACGACGTGGTGTTGTCGGTTGCGGTGTACGCAGTGTTCAAGTTCGAGGTGACGCCGGGCACCGTGGTCGCATTCCTCACGATCCTGGGCTATTCGTTGTACGACACGATCGTCGTCTACGACAAGGTGAAGGCCAACGAGGGGCACCTCACGCTCCAGGGCGACCGGACCTACACCGACATGATGAACCTGTCGCTGAACCAGACGTTCATGCGATCCCTCAACACGACCTTGTCGACGATCCTGCCCGTTGCATCGATCCTGTTCATCGGAGCCGGGGTGTTCGGTGCGGTCACCCTTCGCGAGTTCGGTCTCGCGCTGTTCGTGGGACTCATCTTCGGGGCGTATTCATCGGTGTTCATCGCGTCGCCGATCGTCGCGTTCCTCAAGGAGCGCGAACCCCGGAACGTCCAGATCCGCAAGAACGTGCTGACACGCAGAGCCCGGTTGGCCGAAATGGGCGCATCGGGCGGGTCCGAAGGCGCAGTGCCGGCCGGTGGGTCCGACGAGGGGTCGGTTCCTTCGACGTCGGACTCCGATTCGGGCGGCCGCCGGCCCACACCGGTCGTCACGAGTCCGTACTCCGACAAGCATCCACCGCGCCCCCGCAAGCAGGGCAAGAAGCGCTGACGGTCCGGGCGCGTCGAGCCTCGCCGGGCGACGTGTTCCGCCACGCCCACACCGAGATCGAGGCGGGCCCGCGTCGTTGCGTGGCGCCGTAGGCTTGACACATGGCGACCGTTTCGCGCGTGCTCCCGTGGCGCCGGTCGGCCGCGCCCCCGGTCGAGGTCGCACCGGTGGTGACGGCATTCGGACAACGCCACCCGAAGGCTTCCGCAGATCTGATCGCGCGGGCCTACGAGTACGCGGCGGTCGCGCACGCGGATCAGTTCCGCCGTTCCGGTGAGCCCTACATCAACCACCCGCTCGCCGTGGGGCGAATCGTCGCCGACCTCGGTGTCGACGACACGACGATCGCGGCCGCACTGCTCCACGACGTGGTCGAGGACACGGGTGTGACCGGAGCCGACATCGAAACCGAGTTCGGCCCAGATGTGGCAGCGATCGTCGACGGGGTCACCAAACTCGACGGCTTGCACTTCGAGTCACGCCAGGCGCAACAGGCCGCGACACTCCGCAAGATGCTCGTGGCAATGGCGTCGGACCTGCGCGTGCTGATCATCAAACTCGCGGATCGGCTCCACAACATGCGCACCCTCGCCGCATTACCTGCCGCGAAACAGGAGCGGATCGCGAACGAGACGCTCGAGATCTACGCGCCCCTTGCCCATCGCCTGGGTATGTCAGAGGTCAAACAACAACTCGAGGATCTGAGTTTCGCGACCTTGCACCCCAAGCGTTACGCCGAGATCGACGCCATGGTCTTCCAGCGGGCACCTGAACGGGTCATCTACCTCGAGCAGATCATCGGCGAGGTGGATGAGCACCTCGCCGAGCTCGGAATCCGCGCAACCGTCACCGGTCGCCCGAAACACCTGTGGAGCATCTACGAGAAGATGGTCCTCAAGGGCCGCGACTTCGAGGACATCTTCGACCTCGTGGGCATCCGGGTGACGGTCGACTCGATCCGGGACTGCTACGCGGCGCTCGGGTCGATCCACGCGACGTGGAAACCGGTGCAGGGCCGGTTCAAGGACTACATCGCGATGCCCAAGTTCAACCTGTACCAGTCGTTGCACACGACGGTGATCGGGCCGCTCGGGAAGACCCTCGAGGTGCAGATCCGCACCCAGGAGATGCACGACCGCGCGGAGTTCGGCGCCGCGGCCCATTTCGCGTACAAGGACAAGGGTCCTGCCGCGAAGTCCGAGGACATGCCGTGGCTGAACGGCATCGTCGACTGGCAGGCCGAGACATCGGATCCGAACGAGTTCATGGACGCGCTCCGGGTGACGCTCGACTCCGACGAGGTGTACGTCTTCACGCCCCAGGGTGAGATCCTCACGCTCTCCCAGGGATCGACACCGGTGGACTTCGCCTATGCGATCCACACCGAGGTGGGGCACGCTTGCGTCGGTGCGCAGGTGAACGGTCGTCTCGTCTCGCTCGACCATCGGCTGCAGTCGGGCGACACCTGCGCGATCGTCACGTCGAAGTCGGTGGGTACGGGGCCTTCCCGGGATTGGCTCGGGTTCGTCGCGACCCAACGGGCAGCGTCCAAGATCCGACAGTGGTTCTCGCGTGAACGACGTGAGGACGCGATCGACTCTGGGCGTGACGAGCTCCACCGGGCCCTGCGCCGTCAGGGCCTTCCCGTGCAGAAGCTCGACGCGGAGATCCTCGAGCAGATCGCGACCGGGCTCAACTACGTCGACGTCGATTCCCTCTATGTCGCGCTCGGGCAACATCACATCTCCGGCGCGTCGATCGCAGCCAAGATCGGACGGCAGCTTCGTGGTGGCGATCCCGACGTGTCGCCGCAGAAGGTTTCGACGTCGATCAGCTCCCACCGGCCACCCGCCCATTCGAGTTCGGTCGGTGTCCACGTCGACGGTCTGGACGACGTGATGATCCGCCTCGCGAGGTGCTGCACGCCGATGCCGGGCGACGAGATCGTGGGTTTCGTCACCCGGGGGCGCGGGATCTCGGTGCATCGTGCGGACTGCGCGAACGCGCTCGGGTTGGAGCAGACCGAAGCGACCCGACTCGTCGACGTCGAATGGGACCTCGCTGCGACCGGCATGTTCCTCGCGACCGTCGAAGTCAAGGCGCTCGACCGGACCGGCCTCCTTCGTGACGTCTCGACCATGGTCGGTGAGCACCACGTGAACATCCTGTCCTGCGCCGCGACCATGGGGAGCGACCGTGTCTCGAAGATGCGATTCGACTTCGAACTCGGTGACCCGTCGCACTTGAGTGCGGTTGTCCGATCGATCAAGGGGATCGACGGCGTGTACGACGCCTACCGGGTTCTTCCCGGGAGCCACTGAGCCGGTCGGTCGGTTCCACGGGTAGCCGCCGGGAATCGGTGCTCCGGTAATCTTCGTTGTCGTGGCGAGTGGCACGACGTTCCGGGCACCAGTGGGAACGCGTGATGTCCTCCCGCCCGAGACCGCACGTTGGGAGGCGCTCATCGCACGGTTCGCGGGCGCCGTCGAACGGGCCGGGTACGGCCTCGTGCAGTCGCCGATGTTCGAGGACATCGGGGTGTTCCAACGTGTCGGCGAGGGCACCGATGTCGTCCGCAAGGAGATGTACGACTTCACCGACAAGGGTGACCGCCACCTTGCCCTGCGGCCCGAGGGCACGGCTTCGATCGTCCGGGCGTTCGTCGAACACCGGCCGCTCACACCATGGAAGGTGTTCTACGCCGCGCCCAGCTTTCGTTACGAACGTCCCCAGGCCGGCCGGTTCCGTCAGCATCATCAACTCGGCGTCGAAGCGCTCGGTTCGCCGGACCCGGATCTGGACGTCGAGGTCATCGCCGTCGGATGGGATTACCTGGCGTCGTTGGGGTTGCGGGATGTCCGTCTGCTGGTGAACTCGATGGGCACCCGACAGGATCGCCTCGACTACACCGAGCACCTCCGCCGTTGGTTGCAGGAGCACCTCGACGCGCTCGACCCGGCCGATCGCGACAAGGTCGCCGAGCATCCGTTGCGGGTCCTCGATTCCAAGCGTGCGGCGACCCGCGCCCTGCTCGCGGACGCGCCGTCGATCGCTGATTCGTTGTCGCCCGAGGCATCGGATCGGTTCGATCGCGTCGTGGGTGGTCTCGATGCGCTCGAGATCCCTTGCGAACGCACAGCGACCCTGGTTCGCGGGCTCGACTACTACACCCACACGACCTTCGAGATCGTCTCCGACGCGCTCGACGCGGCCCAGTCGACCGTGCTGGGCGGTGGCCGCTACGACGGCCTCGTTGCCGAGATGGGCGGGCCGGACACACCCGGGATCGGGTTCGGTTCGGGAATCGAGCGGGTGCTGCTCGCCTGTGATGCCGAAGGAGTGTTCGCAACCGAAGAACGGGGCGTCGACGCCTTCGTCGTCGACACGACCGACGGGCGTGCCGCGCGGGATCTCACCACCGCGCTCCGGCGCGCCGGCATCGCGGCCGATCGGGCATTCGACGGTCGGTCGATGCGCGCCCAGATGAAGGTCGCCGACCGTTCCGGTGCTCGTCTGGCCGTGATCGTCGGCCCCGACGAGCTCGCCGCGGGGACGTTGACGGTGCGCGATCTTCGTGCCGGTGATTCCGAGAACGCCCAGCGGACCGTACCTTCAGATGAGATCCTCGCGCACCTCGCCGACGTGCTCGCGTCGCCGAGGTCGCCCGACAACGACCGAACCAGGATGAGTGAACCCGAATGAACACCCCTTCCCACTTCGCCGGAGCGCCGAGGGGCCTGCGATCCGATTGGTGCGGCGATCTGCGGATCGACGACGTCGGCCGGACGGTATCGGTCACCGGTTGGGTCGCGCGCCGCAGGGAGCACGGCGAGCATCTCGCGTTCGTCGACCTGCGTGACCGGAGCGGGATCATCCAGTGCGTCGTCGACGGCGCCCACGAGGTGCGCACGGAATACGTGCTGCGAATCACCGGCACCGTCCGTGAGCGACCGGACGGTACGCGCAACACCGAGTTGGAAACCGGCGCGGTCGAGATCGTCGACTGCGACGTCGAGGTCCTCAACACCGCAGAGCCGCTGCCGTTCCCCATCGACGATCGCCGTGACGTGGACGAGACGTTGCGCCTTCGGCATCGTTACGTCGATCTCCGACGGGCACGCCTGCAGCGGAACCTGGTCGGTCGAGCTCGGATCAACGCCGCGATCCGTGGCGCGATGGACCGCCAGGGCTTCGTCGAGGTGGAGACGCCGATGCTGATCGCGTCCACGCCCGAGGGTGCGCGTGACTTCGTCGTCCCGTCCCGTCTTTCCCCGGGCTCGTTCTACGCGCTCCCGCAGAGCCCGCAGTTGTTCAAGCAGCTCGCGATGGTCGGTGGCGTCGACCGGTATTACCAGATCGCGCGCTGTATGCGTGACGAGGACCTGCGCGCGGATCGCCAGTTCGAGTTCTCCCAACTCGACCTCGAGGCGAGCTTCGTGGGTCAGGCCGAGATCCTCGATTTCGTGACCGAGGCCGTGTCCGACGCGGTGGCGACGATCAGCGGTGATCGACCGGTCACGTTCGAGACGATGACCTGGTACGACGCACAGGAACGGTTCGGGTCCGACAAGCCCGACGTGCGTTTCGGCGTGGAGTTGACCGAGCTGACCGAGGTGTTCGCGTCGACCGACTTCAATGCGTTCAAGGCGCCGTGTGTCAAGGGGATCCGCGTTCCCGGCGGTGCAGAACTGACCCGTAACCGCCTCGACGCGTTGACCGATCGGGCGAAGAAGTTGGGAGCCAAGGGCCTGGTTTGGGCCAAGGTCGACGGGCCGACCGCGATCACGTCGCCGATCGCGAAGTTCCTGACCGATCGGGAAGTCGCCGACACGGTCGAGATGCTCGGGGCCGAGTCCGGCGATCTCATCCTGATCGTCGCCGACGATCGACCGATGGTCCGGCGTGTGCTCGGCGCACTACGGCTGGATCTGGGCCGTCCGGGCGTCGGTGACGGCGGCCTCCGGTTCGTGTGGGTGACCGAGTTCCCGCTGTTCGAAGGACTCGACGAGTCCGGGAACCCCATCCCGGCCCACCATCCCTTCACCATGCCCCACCCCGACGACATCGGCCTGCTCGACGCGACCGGCGACGAGCTGACCTCGATCCGCTCACAGGCCTACGACCTCGTGCTGAACGGCTGGGAGCTCGGTTCGGGGAGCGTGCGGATCCACCGTCGTGACACCCAACAACGGATTTTCGGGCTGCTCGGAATCGGAGCCGACGAAGCCCAGGAGAAGTTCGGGTTCCTGCTCGACGCGTTCCGCTTCGGCGCGCCACCCCACGCGGGATTCGCGTTCGGAATCGATCGGCTCACCG
The DNA here is from genome assembly GCA_018268545.1 of Actinomycetota bacterium. Classification (GTDB taxonomy): domain Bacteria; phylum Actinomycetota; class Acidimicrobiia; order Acidimicrobiales; family Iamiaceae; genus JAFDWI01. Next base: position 7,611 of record JAFDWI010000051.1, on the reverse strand, counting down.
CGTTGCTGCTCGGCGAGGAGAACATCCGAGAGGTCATCGCGTATCCCAAGACCCAGTCCGGCGCGGATCCCTTGACCGGCGCCCCGTCGCCGATCGAAGCCGGGCAGTTGACCGAACTCGGCCTGAGGGTCGTCGTACCCCAACCGCGTTGACATCCGTGTCGCCGGGTGGTGGACTCGATGACCGTTCGGGCGCCGACGCGGCGCCGTCGGTCAGGAGGGTTCGATGAATCGAGTTCGGGGTGGCCTCGCCGCAGTTGCGTTGCTCGTCGCGATGGTCGTCGCACAACCGTCGGTTTCGCCGGCCGAGGCGACGTCGACGCTGTCGAATGACCAGGCGTTCGTCACGGCGGCCTACACCGACTTTCTCGGACGTACCCCGACCGCGGGGGAACTTGCATCGGCGACATCGGGCCCGCTGGCGTCGTCGACGGCCCGCTCGGTGCTCGTGACCGGATTGTCGCACTCAACCGCATGGGTCGGAGCCACCGTGAACGCGTTGTACGAGAACACGCTGGGGCGCCCCGCCGATGCGGGCGGTCTGGCCTACTGGATCGGTCAGATCAACTCGGGCGCCTACACCGTCGCACAGGCGGCAGCCTTCTTCTATGCGTCCCCGGAGTACTTCGCCGGGTTCGGCCAATCGGATCCGGGAACCTGGGTGACCGACCTGTACCGGAAGATCCTGTTGCGCACACCCGATTCGAGTGGGCTCGCCTACTGGGTCGGTCAGACGGCGATCGTCGGACGGTTCCAGGTCGCGTCGGCGTTCTACCAATCCAGCGAATCTCGCCACACCCGCGTCGCGGCGCTGTATCAGTCGCTGCTCGGTCGGGCGCCGGACCAGGCCGGCTGGGACTACTGGTCGGGCGTGATCCTCTCCCAAGGTGATCTGTCGCTCGCGGCGAGCCTCGCGGTGTCCTATGAGTACTTCACGCGGGCCGTGAGCCGGTTCGGGAATCCCGGCCCGACACCGCCGAGTTCGCTCACGTTCACCCGGACCTGGGCGACGACGATCGGCTCGGGCCGGGTGATCGCCTTGTCGTCGCCGACCCTCGCAACGATCGACACAGGCTCGCCGGTCGTGATCGTGGGGGACCGTGGTGGCTACGTCGATGCCCTGCGACTCGACACCGGCAGCCAGGTATGGGCCGCGTCGACGGCGGGGGCACCCGTGGACTCGACTCCGTCGATCGTCGGCTCCGGATCGAACCTGCGGATCTATGTCGGCGCTGGAAATGCCTCGAGTCCCTCCTCGGGCGGGTACTTCGCCTTCAACAATGCCGGGCAGCGTGTCTGGTTCGTACAACCTCAGGCGCAACCGTCGGGTGGGACGATTGGTGTCGCGTCCGGGATGACCGTCGGGAACTTCCAGGGCACCAACGACGTCGTATCCGGTTCGATGGGCCAGCTCGCCTATGCGCTCGGTGCGAACGGCACGGTGTTGTCGGGTTTTCCCTGGTTCGAAGGCGACAGCAACTTCGCGACCCCTGCCGCAGTCGACCTCGACGGCGACGGACACGACGAAATCGTGCTCGGCGGCGATTCGCCGGCGGCAAACGCGTTGGGGAACCAGTATTCCAACGGCGGACACTTCCGGATCCTCTCGTGGGCAGGTGGAACCGGGGCGGGGACCCCGCCGAACGGGTTGCGATGTTCCTATGACACCGATCAGGTCGTGCAGTCCTCACCGGCGGTCGGACCGTTTCTCGCGGGCAACGGTGTCGGGATCGTCGCCGGAACCGGGAGCTACTGGCCCGGCGCTTCGGACACGGGCAAGGTCATCGCGATCGATTCGGGATGCAACCTGCGTTGGAAGGCGAACCTCGGTGGCGACACATCGGCTTCGCCGGCACTCGCGGATGTCTGGGGTGACGGGTTCCTCGAGGTGGTCGCCGGCTCCCGTACGAGTCCGTCGAGTGGAACGGTTGCCGCATTGGACGGAACGACCGGTGCGCCCGTGTGGACCACGCAGCTTCCCGGCGGTGTGTACGGCGGCATCGCGACCGCGGACCTCCGCGGGATCGGACGCCAGGATGTGATCGTCGCGACCTCCGGCGGGGTGTTCGTGCTCGATGGTCGCACCGGTGCGATCATCGGAACCGTCGAGACGGGAATCGGCACCCAGAACACCGTGCTCGTCACCGCCGACCCCGGCGGGCGGGCGGGGATCACCGTCGCCGGATACAACGGGAACAACCAGGGTGTCGTCGCGCACTACCAACTCGATGGCACGTTCTCGTCGGTGGTCGCCGGAGCGAACAGCTGGCCGATGTTCCACCACGACCGTGCATTGTCGGGTGACACCACCCACGGCTTCTGAAGCCGGCGAGGCTTCGATGGGCATCCGTCGCATCGCTCCGACGATCGGCCTGTTTGCCGCCCCGCGCATCGGCGGCCTCAGATACTGTCGGTTACATAGATAGGAGCTGTTATATTCTTCCCGTGGCACGTACCCAGGAAGAGCGGAAGGCCGCGACGCGCACCGGCCTCCTGGACGCGGCGGCGGATCAGTTCGCCCGCCACGGCTTCCACGGCGTTTCGACCGAGGCCGTCGCCGATGCCGCCGACCGCACGACCGGCGCGCTGTACGCCCACTTCGGGAGCAAAGAAGGATTGTTGTTCGCGCTCGTGGACGAGTATCGCGGCACGACCGCGGATGCCGTCGTCGCGAGCGTCGCGGATGCCGGCGACCTCGACGGGATCATCGCCGGAGCCTGGAACCACATCGTCGCCGGCGACGACGCAGGTGCTTCCCCGTGGTTACTGCTCGAGATCGAACTCTGGTTGCACGGTGCCCGTGACGCCACGATCGGCGATCAACTTGCGCAGCGGTACGACCGCGTCCGGAGCGACCTGGCCGATGGGATCACCGCGTGGGCCGAGGCCCGCGACACCACGCTCGACGCGCCTGTCGATGTCGTCGCGACCCGAGCACTCGCCTTCCTGCTCGGTGCCGCATTGCAGCACCGCCTCGACCCGACGATCATCACCACTGATGAAGTGACCGACTCCGTCCGGCGGCTCCTCACCGACCCTGGGAGAAATCCGTGACCACCGATCGATCCGAACTCGCCGACATCGACCTCCTCGAGGACACCTGGGAGCAGGGCGTCCCCGACGAACAGTTCCGGAGGCTGCGAGCGGAGGCGCCGGTGTACTGGCATCCGCACCCGACCGCCGGCGGCTTCTGGGCGGTCACCCGTTACGACGACGTGAAAGCCGTCAGCCGCGACTGGCGGACCTATTCGACCGAGCTCGGCTCGACGTTCATCCGCGACTTCGACGAAGCCGCCATGGAGCTGGTCCGAATGACGTTGTTGAACATGGATCCTCCCAAGCACACGCGCTACCGCAAACTCGTGAGTGCCGGGTTCACCCCGCGCATGATCCGCGGCCTGTTCGACGGCATCGAGGTGGCTGCGCGGGAAATCGTGGATCGGGTCGCCGACGCCGATGGCGAGGTCGACTTCGTCGACGCCGTCGCCGTGCCCTTGCCGCTCCAGATCATCTGCGACATGATCGGTGTGCCGGCCGAGGACCGGGCAAAGGTGTTCGACTGGTCGAATCGCCTCGTCGGCGGTCAGGATCCCGACTTCTCTCCGAGCGAAGAGGATCAGATGGTCGCGCAGACCGAGATCTACGCGTACTGCGACGCGATCGCAGCGGATCGTCGTGCACACCCCCGTGACGACATCATGTCGACGTTGGTCCACGCCGAGGTCGACGGCGATCGACTCGGCGACACCGAACTCAACCTGTTCTTCGTGTTGTTGTGCGTGGCCGGAAACGAGACGACGCGCAATCTGATCAGCCACGCGATGACGGCGCTCATCGAACATCCCGACGCTCGACGTGAACTCGCTGCGAACATCGACGACGATGCGCTCTGGAACACCGCAACCGAAGAATTCCTCCGTTGGAACGGCTCGATCCACAACTTTCGTCGGACCGCGACGCAGCCGACCCGGATCCGGGACACCGAGATCGCGCAGGGCGACAAGGTCGTCATCTACTACCACTCGGCCAATCGTGACGAGTCGGTGTTCGATGCCCCCGACGCGTTCGACATCCACCGTTCACCGAACGATCACGTGAGTTTCGGCGGGGGAGGGACGCACTTCTGTCTGGGTGCGAACCTCGCCCGGCTCGAGATTCGCACGATGTTGCGTGAGCTGCTGCGACGCTTCCCGAATGCCGAATATGCCGGCGAACCGCGACGGTTCCGATCCGATTTCGTGAACGGCATCAAGTCGTTGCCGGTCCACCTCTCCGCCTGACCCCCTCATCCGGCGCGTTCGACACGAGCGGCCGACCACGACAGGAGCCTCACCCATGCAGACCGAACTCGCCAAACAGCTCGGTATCGAGTTCCCGATCTTCGCGTTCAGCCACACCCGCGACGTGGTGGTGGAAGTGTCCAAGGCGGGAGGGTTCGGCGTGTTGGGTGCGGTCGGATTCTCGCCCGAGCAGCTCGCGACGGAGTTGGAATGGATCGACGCGCACATCGGCGATCGCCCCTACGGGGTCGACATCGTGATCCCGGGCAAGTACGAAGGAATGGGCGAACTCGACCCCTCCAAGCTGGAAGAGATGCTCGCCGGGATGATTCCCGACGAGCACCGGCGGTTCGCGGCACGCCTGCTGGCCGATCACGGCGTCCCCGAGATGCCCGACGACGTGCCGAACCGTGAGCTGATCGGGTGGACCGAGGCGACCGCGACCCCCCAGGTCCTCGAGGCGTTGAAGCACCCGAACGTGAAGCTGATCGCCAATGCGCTCGGCACGCCGCCCGCCGAGATCGTCGATGAGATCCACGGCGCCGGGCGTCTGGTCGCGGCGTTGTGCGGTTCGGCGGCACAAGCCGCACATCATCGCGACGCGGGCCTCGACATCGTCATCGCGCAGGGGACCGAAGGCGGCGGGCACACCGGTGAGGTCGGTTCGATGGTGCTGTGGCCCGAGGTGATCGACGAGGTCGCGCCGATCCCGGTGCTGGCGGCAGGTGGTGTGGGGTCGGGTCGACAGATGGCGGCTGCGCTCGCGCTCGGCGCGCAGGGTGTGTGGACCGGGTCGTTGTGGCTGACGGTCGCCGAAGCCGACATCCCACCGGCACAGATGCAGAGCTACCTGGATGCGTCCTCGCGTGACACGGTCAGGTCCCGGGCGTGGACGGGCAAGCCGTGTCGCATGCTCCGCAATGATTGGACCGAGGCGTGGGCCGATCCGGAAAACCCCAAGCCGCTCGGCATGCCCTTGCAGTTCATGGTCACCTCGGACGCGGTGCGACGCGGGCACGCCTATCCCGAGCAGGCGAAGGACGTGAACTTCAACCCGGCCGGTCAGATCATCGGATCGGCCCACACGGTGCGCCCCGCAGGCCAGGTCGTCATGGACCTGGTGACCGGCTGCGTCGAGGCCCAGGATCGGCTGGCGAAGCTGATGCAGGTCTGATCCGCTCGAAGGGGTGACCGCTGCGGCGGTCGTGGCCCGGCCGAGGTCAGTCGGTGCCCGCGGCGCAGCGGACGCCGACCGGGGGGAGCGTCCCGTCGATCAGATACGGCACGACGGCGTCGTCGATGCAGGAATGCCCGCCGGCAAAGGAGGTGTGGTCGTCGCCACCCCAGGTGACCAACCGGGCATCGGGAAGCATCGACACGGCTTTCACGGCGTTCGCGTACGGGGTCGCCGGGTCGTGCGCGCTGTTGACGACCACCACCCGGGGCGCCTGGCGGAGGGCGTCGGGTGTCAACGCGGCGAGCGGTTGAAGGGGTTTGGGCCACCCGAAGCACCCGGGGAGCCCGGCGGCACCGAACGCGCCGAACACCGGGAGTTCCTTCGACCATGTGCTGATGCGCGCCGGATCGCCGAAGTACGACTTCGCCCGGGCATGCTGGTCGGCGCACGTGATCGCCGCGTTGGCCTCGACCGAATGGTTCCAGGTCCCGTCGAGTTGCCGTCCCTGGAGCAGGTCGCGAAGCATCAGCAACGTGTGTCCATCGGGATCGGTGGGGTTGGTCGCGGCTGCGAGGCCCGAACGGAGGATCGACCACGACGACCGATTGTAGAGCGCCGCGGCGATCCCGGCGACGGCCTCGGTGTAACCGAGTGTCCCGTCCCGTCGATGCTTGACCCCCGATTCATCGGGGAGGATGTACGAGGCCGGCAGGCGGGCCCCGGTCGCGAGATGATCGAGCAGCGTCATCAGCGCGGCACGCGGGTCCCCGTTGCCGAAGGGACACGACGGGTCCGACCTGCAGTCGTCGAGAAACCGATCCAGGTTGGATTCGAACGAGGTCATCTGGGCCTTGGTCGTCGTGATCGGATCGGTCCCGGGAAGCGCGACCCCGTCCAGCACCATCGCCCGGACGTGGCGACCGTACAACCGGAGGTATTCGAGCCCGATCGTGGTGCCGTAGCTGAAACCGACGTAGTTGAGCTTCGCATCGCCCGTCGCGGCACGGATCGCGTCGAGGTCGTGCACGGTCTGGATCGTGCCGACGTGCGGGATGACGTGGCCGTCGGTCGCAATGCATCGCTGCTGTTGGCGTGTCGCCTTGGCAACGACCGCCTTTCGTTCCGCAGCGGTCGGTGGATAGGGGAGTGGATCGGGCTCGGTGAAGTCCGCGTCACGCAGACATGCGATGCCGGCGGAGTCTCCGGTGCCCCGCGGGTCCCACGAGACCAGGTCGAAGCGGTCGGCGAGTTGCGTCGGGACGTTGCCGGAATCGAGGAGTTGGGGGAGAAAGGTGGTGCCCGGTTCGCCGGGCCCGCCTGGGTTGAACAGGAGCGACCCGATCGGGTTCGGCTTGCGGGCGGGTTTGCGAATGAGCGCGAGGTCGATCTCGGGGCCGTTCGGACGTGACCAGTCCAGCGGCACGGAGAGGCTCGCACACTGGTAGGTCTTCTTGCAGGTGTGCCACGCGAGGGTGGGGTGTGACCCCCGGTGCGCGGGCGTCGTCGACGTCGGCGATGTCGCGGACGGGATCGAGCGGGTGCATCCGGCGACGAGTGCGACGAGCACGACGAGCACGGCGCCCGGGCGCCTTGCTGCTGTGTGGGGTCCGGGTCGATGCGACATGGTGGCTCAGGCCGTCGTCGCGCCGTCGACCCGGAGGTCCGCGCCGTTCACGTAGCGGGCTTCGTCGGATGCCAGGTAGGTGATCGCCGCAGCGGCCTCCTCTGGTGTGCCCATCGGCATCAGCGGCATGGTCCGGGGCAGCAGCGAGTGGTCCGCTCCTTCGGGAAACGCGAATGCGTTCATGATCGGGGTCTGGATCGCGCCGGGTGAAACCGAGTTGACCCGGATGCCACGGCCGGCGTACTCGACGGCGAGCGCGCGGGTGAGCGATGCGACGGCCCCTTTCGAAGCGCAGTAGGCCGCCGACCAGGCTTGACCGATGTGTGCCGCGGTCGACGCCGTGTTGACGATCACCCCGTCGGTGCGGCCTCGCCCCGGATCGACGAAGTGCGCCAGCACCTGGCGGCACACCAGGAACGTCCCGGTGAGGTTGACGTCGATGATCCGCTGCCAGTCGGCGGTCCCCACGTCGTGGGAGTTCTCGAACGCGAGGATCCCGGCGAGGTTCACGACGATGTCGATGTCGCCGTG
>JAFDWI010000050.1 GCA_018268545.1 Actinomycetota bacterium | reverse complement strand
GATCGCTCGCGCCCCCGTGCCGGTGTTCACCGGGATCGGGCACGAAATCGACCGGAGCGTGGCCGACGAGGTCGCGCACCACGCGTTCAAGACACCGACCGCCGTCGCCGGTGCGCTCATCGCGCGGGTCGCCGAAGCCGAGAGTTCTCTCGAGCGCGCCGCGACACGCCTGGCCCAGCTCACCAGCCGCCGCCTGGTTGGCGCCGCCAACGACCTCGACACACGCCTCGACCGTGTGGCTCGAGCCGCCCGTGTCGCCGACACGCGCGCGACGACCCATCTCAACTCGATCCGCGACCGTCTCGGCGCCGGCGCACGTCGTTCGCTGCGCGATGCCGACAGGAGCGTGCGGCGACGCGTCGACCGCCTCGGCGCCGCGCCGGCACGTCACCTCGACCGGGCGAGCAGTCGCCTCGCGATCGCACAGGCACGATCGGACGCGTCGGATCCACGACGGCTGCTCGAGCGAGGCTGGACGATCACCCGATCCGACGACGGGACGCTCGTCCGCTCGGTCACCGGAATCCGCGCCGGCCAAGTCCTGACCACCACCCTGATCGACGGCACGGTGACCGGCACCGTCGACTCGGTCACCACCGAGGAGCATGCGCATGACCGATGAAACCGCACCCACGACGCTCGACGGCGACGACGCGCCCGCAGCGTCGTACGCGGCGGCGACCGCCGAGATCGACCGGATCCTCGACGAACTCGAACGCGACGACCTCGACATCGACCTGTTGGCGACCAAGGTACGACGTGCCGCGGTGCTGCTGTCGTGGTGCCGGGAGCGAATCCGTTCCACCACCGACGACGTGCGCCAGGCCGTCGAGGCACTCGGCGCGGTCGGCGACGCCGAAAACACCGACTGATCCGAGCCACACCGTTCGGCGAAAGGCCCGGATTCCTGGCCCGAAACGAGGGTCACGCACGCGTCGGCGAAGGTGTGCGATGGTAGGAAGGTCATGCTCGCGACGTTCATCCTCGCCTCGACACCACCCGTGGGTTGGCTGCTCGTGGTGCTCGCGCTCTACACACTCGTCGCGATTCCCCTTGTTTTCTGGGGTCTCGGGCGCACCGGCAAACGCGGGCTCGCATGGGCGATCCTTCCGATCCTGGCGTCGATCGCGACGAGTTGCCTGTGGTGGTACGTGAACCGGCAGGTCCGTCGATGAGCGCGACCCGCCCCTCGCCGCCGGTCACCGCTCAGATCCGGCTCCCCGACCAATCCGCGGTCCGGTTCTCCGGTGTGAGCGTCCGCCACGGTTCGGCTGCCGTCATCGACGACGTGGACCTTGCGATCGAACGCAACATCTGTTTCGGCATCGCGGCCAATGCGCCGACGACGCTACGCGCGGTTGCCGATCTGATCGCGACGGCTCGACGACCTTCGGCCGGGACGGTCACCGTGCTCGGGTTCGACGCGGCGACCGAGACCGCCGAGATCCGGAGCCGACTCGGCTACCTCCCGCATCCGCACCCTGTCCCGTCTCATCTTCGCGTCGCCGAATACCTGTCGCTCCAGGCGGCCGCCCTCGGCGTTCCCAAGGCGAACTGGGAATCCACGATCGACACGCTGCTCACCTTGGCGGGTATCGCGGGCCGTCAGGACGCGTTCACCGATCAGCTCTCCTCGGGTGCCCGCCAGTTGCTCGGCGTCGCAGGAGCGCTCGTGAACGACCCCGGTGTCGTCGTGCTCCACGAGCCGACCTGGGGGCTCGACGGCAGGGCGCGCAGTCGCCTTTGGAACATGCTGCATCGGCTGACCGAAGTGTCACGGACGATCATCGTGTGCAGCCGCCAACTCTCGGAACTGTCCGCCGGTTGCGCTCGCATCGCAGTGTTCGACGAAGCACGGATCATCGACGAGGGACCACCGACCGATGTGCTCGGACGCCTGGGCGGCGCCCGCCGGATCCGAGCACGCCTGGCGAACGGCGTCGTGCGAACCCATACCGTCGCCGATGTCGCCGCACAGGCCGCGCTGCTCAAGAAGCTCGTGGCTGCCGACCTGGAACTGATCGAGTTCGCCGAGGTCGCACCCGAACTCGACGACCTTCACCTGGCCACGTCGCACACCCCGTCGGCCACACGAGGCCCCGGACGATGACCATCGCCGAACGCAACCTCGACGTCATCGGCAATCCGGTTCGCAGTGAGTCGCTGCTGCGTGCCCTCCGGTCGAACCGCAACGTCGTCATCCTCACCGCCTGGGCGGTGGTCGTCGCGCTGTCGGGCGCGGTCGTGCTCGTCGATCGGCTCGGGCTCGACCGACCGTTTCGTGCGGGTGACACGAAACTCCCCGACGTGGTCGGTGCCACACTCGGCCAGTGGTGGATCGTGACGCTCGGCGCCGGGATGATCATCGTGGCGATCGCCTTCGCCTCGGTGGCCTGCGCCGCGGCCGCCGAGCGCGGTCGGATCCATGCCTGGTCGGCGACACTGCTCAGCCCGTGGCGCATCACGACGGGGATCTGGCGCGCCCAGATCGCACTGATCGTGCTCGCGCTCGTCGTCGCCTTTCCGGTCGGCGGGATCGCCCTCGCGCTCGGGGGGACGACCCCTCGACAGCTCGCGATCGGCGTTGCCGGCTCCTTCGTCGGCGCCGTCGCGGCCAACGCGCTGACCATCGCGTTCGTCGGCAACGCGCGGCACCCGATCGCATCGCTGATCGCCGTGACGGTCATCGTGACCGGCGTGTTCGTCGTTCCCTATGCCGTGCACGTGGCCCGGGACCGCCCGAGCGGCGACCCGGTCATGGCGATCGTCCCCCTCGTGGCCGTCGCCGATGCCGCCGCGCCGCTCCCGGCCCCGAACCCGCGGTTCTGTGCAGTACACGGATGCGGCTGGGACGCGAGCGACCCCGGCGATGCTCCCCTCGACGCGTTGCGGGCGACGGTCCGACCGTGGTCGGGTCGCATTCCACCGTGGGGCTGGACCGCGATCGGCGCCGTCGTTGTCGTGGGCGCGTCGCTCACGGTGACCCGGATCAGGGTGGCACGACCGGCCCGGCGTTGACGCCGTTGCTCAGCGCCCCGAGTGACCGAAGCCACCTCGGCCACGTTCGGTCTCGTCCAGCGTCTCGACGTCGACGAAGTTGCAGTGCGCCACCGGCTGGATCACGAGTTGCGCGATCCTGTCGCCTCGCCGGACCTCGTAGGGAGCCTCGGGGTCGGTGTTGACGAGCAGCACCCGGATCTCGTCCCGGTAGCCCGAGTCGATCAGACCGGGCGTGTTCAGACAGGTCACGCCGTGACGGAGCGCAAGACCGCTACGGGGTTGCACGAAGCCGGCCCACCCTGGCGGGATCGCGAGTGCGATACCGGTCGGGACAAGTGCTCGGCCACCGCGCGGTGCGAGTACGACCGATTCGGTTGCGCACAAGTCGGCTCCCGCGTCGCCCTGACGTGCGTAGCCGGGCACGCCGATGTCGGGATCGAGGCGGATGATCGGAACGTCCAGCACGGCCGCAAACCTAACGTGGTGGTTCGCCGTAACCCGCCACAGCGACCCCCCCTTCCCGAAATTCGGACGGTTGACCCCGCCTACGGCGGTCAACCGTCCGAATTTCGGAGAGCGGAAGGTCAGTCGGCGACGTCGATCTCGCTTCGCAGGTGGGCCAGCGCCCGTCGCAGCAGACGCGACACGTGCACCTGGGACACCCCCAGGCGCTCGGCGATCGCTTCCTGGGTGTCCTGGTCCCAGAAGTACATGTGGACGATCAGCCGTTCACGGGCCGGCAACCCGACGAGGAGCCGCTCGGTCAACAGACGATCATCCGACGATGCGAGCCACGGATCGTCGATGCTGATCGCCGTGGCGATCGACCGGCGAGACACCGGGTCCCGTGCAGCATCGTTGTCATCGAGACTTCGGGACCGATACGAGCCTGCCGCTTCGATCGCTTCGACCACCTGCTCGGTGGATGCCCCCACGGCTCGGGCGATGTCGTCGACGGTCGGTGTCGCCCCCGCTTCGGCAGTGAGCCGCTCGACCACACGCGAAATGCTCAGATGCAGTTCCTGGACACCCCTGGGTACGCGGAGATCCCAGCCACGATCACGGAAATGATGGCGGATCTCGCCGACGATCGTCGGGGAAGCAAAAGCCT
>JAFDWI010000004.1 GCA_018268545.1 Actinomycetota bacterium | reverse complement strand
TCGGTGGTCGGCGGCGACGTCGACGGAGGCGACGTGGTCGGCGGGATCGTCGTCGGCGTCGGGCCGCTCGACACGATGATCGTCACCGACGAACCCTGGGCCAGGCGGGTTCCCCCCGTGGGGTCCGTGCCGATCACCGCGCCGAGCGGCACGCTGGAGGAATGTTGGGTCTGCTGTGAGGTCGTGTAACCGGCCCCCTGGAGCAGTTGTTCGGCCGAGGCGACATCGCTGCCCTGGGTGATCTGGGGAACCTGGGAACTCGGGCCGCCACAGACCCACAGCGTGATCTTCGTCGTCGACGTGAGTTCCGATGTCGGGACCGGCTCGGATTTCGTCACCTGATCCTGCACACAGGAGTCACTTCGTTGGGTCTTCACGGTGATGTTCGACGGACTGACGCCGATGTTCAACAGTGACGACTTCGCGTACGAAATCGACATGCCGACCACCTTGGGCATCGTCTGGGGCGCTTCGGACGCGTAGTAGACCACGATCTTCGACCCCTTGGCGACCTTCGCGCCCGATGCGGGGTCGGTCCGGATCACGTGATTCTGCGGCTCGGCGTTCGAGGCTTGACCCACCGACCGCGGATCGAACCCGGCCGCGGTGAGCGTTTTCATCGCCTCGGAAACCGTTTGGCCGGTCACGTCGGGAACGGCGATCTTGTCGGCCCCACCCGCCCCGAGTGTGCGGTACGCGAGGAAGACCAGTCCGGCGACCACGGCCAGACTGAGCAACAACCCGATCACGAAGCGGCGGGTCCGTCGACGCGACGGCTCGGCGTCGTAATGATTCTGTCCCGGCATCGACGGGTTCCCTCCGGGTGGAGTCGGGGGCGTGTTCGACAACATCGTCGTCGCGGCCACGGCCTGGGTCGCATCGGCCGCCACACCGATCGCCTCACCCCGGCGGAAACGCCGCAGGTCACTTCGGAGGTCCTCGGCGGACGCGTACCTGGCATCGGGATTCTTGGCGAGCAACCGCATCGTGATCGCCTCGTAACCGGCCGGCACAGCGGGATTCACCTGTGAGGGGGGGACGACCTGCTCCTGGACGTGCTTGTACGCGACGGCGACGGGATTGTCGGCCTTGAACGGTGCCGAGCCGCACACCATCTCGTACATCACGACGCCGAGCGAGTACAGGTCGCTGCGCGGGTCGACGGCCTTGCCCTGGGCCTGTTCGGGCGAGAAGTACGTGGCGGTGCCCATCACCGAACCCGTCTGGGTCAACGCTTCTTCGGCGGTGTTGTCGATCGCCCGGGCGATGCCGAAGTCGGTGACCTTCACCAATCCGGTCGACGAGATCAACACGTTCCCGGGCTTGACGTCACGGTGGACGACCCCGTTGCGGTGTGCGAAACCGAGCGCGGCCGCCACATCGGTCGCGATGTCCGCTGCCCGGTCGGGGTGCAGCGTGCCCTCGGTCCGCAACAGATCGGCGAGGCTGCGCCCGTCGACGTACTCCATGACGATGAAGTACGTGTTCTTCTCGCGGCCCCAGTCGTACACGCCGACGATGTTCGGATGGTTCAGCCCCGCTGCGGCTTGTGCTTCGCGCCGGAACCGTTCGACGAACGCGGCGTCGGTCGCGAACTCCGCGAACAGGATCTTCACCGCGACGGGGCGCTCCAACAACTGGTCGCGACCCAACACGACATCGGCCATCCCCCCTCGGGCGATGCGCTTGTGCAGTTCGTAGCGCCCGTTGAGGACCACCGGTTCTCGCTCAGCCATCGGGCACCGAGCCTACTTGGCGAACCGGCGTCGTCCGACGGCGCCGCCGATCGCCGCGGTCGCCTCGACCGCGCAAGCGCGCGTCGCCGCTCATGATCCGTCCGCGAGTGCCGCCCGCATGACCGCCAGCGCGACCGGTCCGGCGACCACCGACCCGGTCGCCGCATTGCCGTACCCCGGGACGTTCGGTACGACCACCACGACCACGACCGACGGCGTCTGCCCGGGCAGGCCCGCCCAGGCGGCCATCCACGCGTTGTTCGACTGGTTGTTCGCGAGCTCGGCAGTTCCGGTCTTCGCGCCCACGTCGTAGCCGGGGATCGCCATGTTCATCGCCGTACCGTTCGTCACGACCTCGCGCATCGCGTCCTGCATGGTCTTGGCGGTCTGCGCGGTGGTGGCCCGGCGCCACGGCCGATCCCGCCAACGCCGGGTCACGTTGCCGTTCGAGTCGCGCACCACATCGAGCAGGTGCGGGGTCATGATGACCCCGTCATCGGCGATCGCGGCGGTGACCATCGCCATCTGCAACGGGGTCACGACTGTGGGACCCTGCCCGATCGAAGCAAGCGACAACTGCGGGATCTCGTGGGTGAAATCCCCGTTCGGGTCCTGGGTGCTCTTCGGCGGTCGGATCGTGGACTCGGCCTTCGGGCCGGGAAGATCGATCGGCAGTTGCGCGTCGAACCCGAAACGGGCCGCGCCGGACAACATCGCTGCGGGGCCGATCGTCTCGGTCCCCATCTGGGCAAAGGCACTGTTGCACGACACAGCGAGGATCGTGAACAACGTGCCGCCACACGTTTCGCCACTGAAGTTCGCGATCGCCGATCCATAGGGTGGCTGGTAGCTCTTGGCAGGCGGGTAGACGGGTTGATCGGGCGTGACCTTGCCGAGGTCGACCCCGACCGATCCGGTGACCAGCTTCATGGTCGACCCCGGCGCATACAACGCTCCCACCGCCGCATTGACCAGGGGATGTCCCGGCGCGGCGGCGAGCATGTTCTTCGCGTCTCTCGCGGTGTGGACCGTGTCGGAGTCGTGATGGCTGATCGGGTTCGGGTCGAAGTTCGGGTTGGACCACATCGCGCGCACCGCGCCCGACCGGGGGTCGAGGACCACGACCGTCCCGGTCCGGTCACCCAGGGCGGTCTGCGCAGCCTGTTGCAGGTCGTTGCGGATCGTGATCGTCAGGTTGCCGGATGTGTCGGTGTTGCTGAACAGGTCCGACAACGACTCGAGACGTTGGCTTGCCGTCCGGCCCGCGAGGTCGTCGTTGTACTGCGCCTCGAGCCCCGAGGAGCCGTAAACGAAGCTGTAGTACCCCGTGATCTGGCCGTAAAGCGAACCGGCGGGATACACCCGCTGGTACACGTAACGGTCGTGCGAATCCACGGACTTCGCGATCACCACACCGTCCGCGGTCGCGATCGACCCACGCGGCCGAGCGAAGTCCCGCAGCATCGCTCGACGGTTCAGCGGATCGCGGTCGAGGTCGTTGCGACATGTGGTGGAGCCGACGATCGCGCCGATGACCCCGGCGCAGGATCGATCCCCGACCTGCAACAGGTTCACCTGCACGAACAGGAACGTGAAACAGACCATCAGCACGACGGCCAGGGCGCGGATCTGGCGGGTCATGCCGCTGCCATCGCCCGTTCGCGGCGCGCCCCGTGATCGCGACTCGTCGACTCGTCCGACACCCGGACCAGCAACGCGAGCAGGATGTAGCTGGCCAGCACCGACGAGCCGCCGTAGGAGACGAACGGGAGCGCCACTCCGGTGAGCGGCAACACTCGGGTGACGCCGGCGATGATGATGAACGACTGGAATCCGAGCAGCGTCGTCAGCCCCACCGCGAGGAGCGAATCGAACCGGTCCGAGGCGTGCGTCGCGACGCGCAGGCCCGCACCGATCAACACCAGGAACGCGACCAACACGATCGTCGTACCCGCCAGGCCGAGTTCCTCACCGATGACCGCGAAGATGAAGTCGTTCTGGGCCTCGGGGATCAGCCCGGGCGAGCCGAGCCCGAGCCCGGTGCCGGCCAGCCCACCCCACGCGAGTGCATAGGCACCCTGCGCGATCTGGTAGCCACCGCCGATCTTGTCGTAGGTGGCCCACGGGTGCAACCACACGTCGAAACGTTGGCGGACATGCGGCACGCTGCGAACCGCGGCGAACATCCCGGCCGCGAAGCCGATGAACCCGACGAACAGATAGCCGCCGCGTCCGGTGCCGACCCAGAGCATGATGATGAACAAGGTGATGATCAGCAACGACTGGCCGAAGTCGTTCTGCACGACGAGCATCGCGAGTCCGATCGCGAGCGCCGCGAGCAGCGGACCGAGGTATTTGGGGTGAGGCAGGAAAGGTCGGAACTTCGGCCAGGTCGCCATGCCGAGCAGTTCACGGTTCGACACGAGGTACGACGCGATGAAGATGACCAGGCACAGCTTCGCGATCTCACCCGGCTGGAAACTCATCGGCCCGAGCGCGATCCAGACACGAGCGCCGTTGATGTCGCGCCCGAGCGGCGACATCGGCAACATCAACAACACGATCCCCACGAGTAGCAGGGTGTAGCGATACCGCTGCAGATCTCGACCGCGACGCACGATCATCAACGTCGCGATGAACGCCGCGACACCGACACACGACCAGATCGCCTGACGACTCGCCAGTTGGTGGTCGAGCCGTGCGATCACGACGTAACCCAGTCCGTTGAGCAGTCCGGCCACCGGGAGCAACAACCCGTCCGCGCAGCGCGCGTACCGACGGACCGCCAGGTGAGCGACCAGCACCAGCGCGACGATGACCCCCAGGAACGGTCCGATGTTGGCCGGTAGCGACGCGGTTCGGCCCAGGCTGGCGAGCGCATACGCGCCGCCGACGGCGAACGCCCCGATGACGATCAGGCCGAGCTCGGTCCGCCGTCGGGACTTCGCGATCAGCGACGCGTCGAGACTCACGGGTTCGACGACACCGCCGCGGTGGTCGCCGGTGGTCGAACCGTCGTCGGTGGTCGGCCCGGCACCGTCGATGTCGTGGCGGCCGGTGTCCCCAGATCGCCACACGCCGGGGGAAGTGTCGTGGTGGGCGCTGTCGCCGGCCGGCCCGATGGTTTCGCACCGTTGCGAAGGTCCGAGCAGATCATCGACCGGATGTGGTCGACGTACTCGTCGGCCGCTGCCTGCGACGGTTGCTGTCGGCCGGTGTTCAACGAATCTCGATACGCCTCGGGTACCTGGGACAGCGCGATCCCGGTGTGTTCCATCACGGTCGGATCGAACCACATCACCTTGCCGGGTCGACCCTTGAACACCGTGACCTGCCCCGCATCGACGCCGACGAAATACGAGCCCCGTGCGTACCAGCCGATCGCGGCGATCGCAACACCGACGATCGCACCGAACCCGACGACGAACACGAACGTGCGCCACGTCAGACGCCGCAGGCGTGGCTTGGCCTCCGCCGGTGCGGACGACGCCTTCGCCGGGCCGCCAACCGGCTTGTCGCCTCGACCATCGGCCGGCTCGGCATCCGCCGACATCGCGGTCGTGATCCCGGCGACGTCTGCCGGGCGCCGCTGTGAAGACGACACCGCCCCGGCGAATTCGTCATCGACCGCGGCGACGCCCGAGTCGTCGACCACGTCGACCACGACGCACGTGATGTTGTCGCGTCCGCCGCCCTGGTTCGCCTGGCGGACCAACTCCGACGCGGCATCGTCCGGATCGGCGAGGCGACGCAACGTCGCGGCGATCCGATCGACGGTCACCTCGTTGAACAGTCCGTCACTGCACAACACGTAGCGATCCGCTGCCTCCGGCGCGACGACGAACGCATCGACGTCGACCTCGGCCTGGATCCCGAGCGCACGCGTGACGATGTTGCGATGCGGATGGACCGCGGCTTCTTCTTCGGTGATCTGACCGGCGGCCCGCATGTCCTCGACGAGGGAATGATCGCGGGTGATCTGGGTCATCTCACCGTCACGCCAGCGGTAGCAGCGGGAGTCTCCGATGTTGATGACCTCGAGGTACTGCCCGCCCTCGTCGTCGTCGACGAGGGCCATCGCGCACAGCGTCGTGCCCATGCCGCGGAGTTCCGAGTCCTCGGCGGCACGCTCGTGGACCGCAGCGTTCGCCTGCTGGGCCGCCTCGACAAGCGCCGCCGCGTTGAACTCGTCGAACTGGTCGGCGAGCACGTCGATCGTCACCTTCGAGGCGACCTCACCCCCTCGGTGACCACCCATTCCATCAGCGACCGCCCAGAGCCGGTCGCTGATCAGCCACGAGTCCTGGTTCACGTTGCGGACCCGACCGACATCGGTCACCCCTCCGGCGCGGATTTCCATCACGCGACCTCGAACACCGTGTTGCCGATCTGCAGCCGGTCACCGCGCGACAACTCCAGCGGCCCGGTCACCTTGGCACGATTCAGCCACGTGCCGTTCGTCGAGCCGAGATCCTCGACGTAGACGTGATCGTCCCGGTCGAAAACCCGTGCGTGGATCTGCGACGCGAAGGTGTCGTCGAGGGTGACCTGGCACCCGGCGGCCCGACCGAGCGTGAATTCGCCGGACAACTCGTAGCGTGCCCCGGCCAGGGCCGGCGGTTCGACCACCTTGAGACACGACGGGGCACGGCGTCGGCGGTGCCGATCGCCGGTGGCGACCGGCGACGGCGCATGCTCCCGGGCCAGCACAGGGCCCTTCACCTCGACCCAGACGGCCCGCAGCACACGCAGGAAGAACAGGTACAGCAGCGCGAGCAAGCAGATCTTGAGCACGTTGAGCAGTTGGTCGGAGACCACCCGAGCGAGCCTAGTTGTGGGTCGACGCCACGAAGGTCGCGCCGTGGTGTGCTCGTCACGACGTTTCGAAACGGATCACGGTGTTCCCGAAACTCAAGGCATCGCCGTCGGAGAGCCGGTGCGTGTCGACGCGAGCCCCGTTGACCCGGGAGCCGTTCATCGAACCCAGGTCCACGAGCACGTAGCCCGATCCGGACGGACGGATCTCGGCGTGGTGTCGCGAGGCGTTCGGGTCGTTGAGCACGATCGTCGAGCCGGGCATCCGGCCGATCGTGATCACGTCCTCGCCGAGGGCTCGGCGTTCACCGCTCGGCAGGACGATCGTGCCCGGCCCCGTTCCGTCTGCGGTTTCACGGAACCGGGCGTCGATCGCGAACGCTCCCGTGCGCAGTTCGGGATCGATGACGATCTCACACGACACGTTCCCGACGAACTGGTAGCCCTCGTCCCGGGCATGCTCACGGGCCGCGTCGGCGAGCTCGGCACACACCGTCGCGTGGATGTCGGCGAACTGCTCGTAATCAGCTTCGCTCAGGAACACCGTGAACGCGTTCGCGACGATCGTCGCGCCGCGCACGTCGATGTCCCGGGTCGCGTCGAGCTCACGGACGAGACGCCGACCGATCTCCACCGGACGGACCGTGGATCGGAAGACACGACCGAACACCCCTTCGACGAGGTTCTCGAGACGACGTTCGAAACCGCGGGCACCCATGGGCTCCACGATACGCGGACATCGCGGTGTGTTGGTCCATCCAACGGTATTCGCACTAACATCTCGGGCCTTGTCACTCGGGCGAGTGGCGGAATTGGCAGACGCGCAGGATTCAGGTTCCTGTGTCCGAAAGGACGTGGGGGTTCAAGTCCCCCCTCGCCCACCACAACTCGCGGCAAGCCCTGTTCGCGGGGTCAACGCTGCAGCGCCGATGGCGGCAGCGCGACGATACCGGTTGCGCCGAGCGCCTCCAGGTCGGGCAGCTTCTCCCAGAAGGACTGCTCGTCGGTCACGAAATGCACCGCGACCAGGTCACCACGGTTCGACAGCGGCAGCACGGTCGGCGCGACCAGTCCCGAAACCAGCCCCTTGAGATCGTCGAGTCGGTCGGGGTCGAGATGCAGCATCACATAGCGGGTCCGGCGCGCCTCGAGCACCGCGTGCAACCTCGCCCGCAACGCCCTCAGGTCGTCGGCGTCGGTGTGGACGAACAGCGCCTCGCACGACGTGAGTGTCGCGAGTGGACGGAGGCGGTTCTGGGCGAGGCTGTTGCCCGTCTCGCGCAGGTCCACGATCGCGTCGGCGAGCCCTGCGGCACAGACACCTTCGAGCGCGCCACCCATCGTCACGACCGTCGCATCGACACCGGCGTCACGAAACCAGGCGCCGGCCGTGGACGGCAGGTGGGTCGCCACCACGGCACCGGCCAGGTCCGACAGCGTCGATCGGCCGTCGTCGTCACGGCTCGCCACGACCAGGTCGGACTTGGCCCCTCCGAGCGGCAACGCAGGCAACGCCTCGAGGCCCTCCTCGAGGACGAGGTCGGTCGAGATGAACGCCGCGTGGATGCGCCCCGCGGCCAACCAGGCGGCCGCATCGCGAGGACGCATCTCGATCAGTTCCAGGTCGCCGACGGTGGTGCGGGCGTTCCCACCACGGAGGATCGAGGTCGGGTACCCGGCGTCGCCGAGCAGTTGCGAAACGAAGCCCCGGAGGCGGCCCCGGGACGGGACGGCGACGCGGCTCACCGGCGTCGACGATCCAACTCGGCGACGACGTCGGCGAAGGACACCCCGGCACCCACGAGCCCGACCAGCAGGTGATACACGAGGTCGGCCGCTTCGGACACGACCCGGTCATGGGTCGTCGGTGTGCGCGCCAGCTCGAGGCACACCTCGAAGGCCTCCTCCATGATCTTGCGTTGGATCAGTTCGTCGTCGGCGAGCAGTTCGGCGGTGTACGAACCCGACGGGGCGTCCGCGAGCCGTTGACGCACGACCGTTTCCAGAGCTGCAAGACCGTGATCCACCGTGTCTCCTTCGAGGTGTGACTCGACGTGCGGCCACGTCGACGAAGCTTCGAAGTGGCGGGGATTGCAAGGTTAGTTCGGCCGACGCGTCCCGCCCGTGTGGGCCGCACGCGCCAGAGGGCACTCAGGTGGCTTCGTCGCCTGGTTCGTCGAAGACCGGGACATCGCACCGGGCCGCGACGCGGCACACCACGATCGCCCACAACCCACCGAGCACCGCTCCCGTGGCGACGTCACTGAACCAGTGCACGGCGAGGATCAGCCGACTCACCGCCACGCAGATCGCGGCCACGACGGCGACCGCGTAGATCCATCGACCGCAACGCTCGCGCAGCACCAGCATCCCCGCGAGCGCGACCAACACGGCCATCGAGCCGGTTGCGTGCCCGGAAGGAAACGACCAGGACGTCTCGTGGATTCCGGCGACGTGGCCATAGACGTGTTCGGCCGCCGTCGGGGGTCGAGGTCGGTGGATCACCGTGCGGACCGCATACACCGTGGCTTCGGCGCCGAGGAACGCGACGAAGACCGAGAGCGTCGACCACCGGAGGCGGTTCCGCCCCCAGCCGAGCGCGACCGCTGCTGCTGTCGCCAGCACGACGATCACCCCGAGTTTGGGCGCATCGAAGAAGAACGCGAGCACCTTGGCGACCGGGATCGTCGCGAGCCGATGGTCGATGAACCAGTCGTGGATCCGCGCGTCGAGGTGGCGGATCGGGCCGGCCCCGTGTCGACCGACGAGGGTCAGCCCGACGACGACTCCGATGATCTGCAGCACGATCCAGGCCCCGGCGAGGGTCGCGACGACGCCGAATGCGTCGGGAGGTGGAGCGAGACGGAGTGGTCGGCGGCGTTCGGGCACGAGTCGTGAGGCTACGGGTTCACGACGGCGAATCCCACCTTCGGATCACCTTCGCCACGAGGTCCCAGCCACACGCGCCCACCGCGGGGTCTCCGCGGCGGTCGATCAACCGGCGAAGTCGTCGTAACCGGCGTCCGCGGCGGCCTCGACGAGAAAGGCGATCAGCGGCCCCCGGATCGCGTCGGGTGTTGCCGACAAGATCCGATCGACCCGGGCACCCCAGGTTTCGAAGGTCGTCTCCGACCCGATCCGAGCGGCGGACCGGACCGCCCGGCGCCACATTCGCTGCGCGGCACCGTCCGCGGTCGCCACCAAAGGATCCAGACCGTGCTTCGTGTCGAAACGCGCCCGGGCACGCCCACCCAGATACGCACGATGCACCCGGACCGCGACGTTCGTGCCGGCCGCCCGGTGCAACACCTCGAGGCTCGGATCGATCAGCACGTCCACCCCGGAACGATGCAGTCGATACCCCCAGTCGACGTCCTCCCATCCGTAACCGGTGAACCGCTCGTCGTAGTCGCCCACGAGCGCGAACGTCGCGCGGGTCACCGAGCAGTTCGCGGCCCAGTGCCGCCACGTCTCGTCCGGGCGAGCCCGATAGCCCGCGGCGCGTGCCCGTTCGTTCGCGGGCCGACCGTACGCGCGGGCGTACGGCGAGTCGGGCAGCAGATCGCGGCACAACCCGATCAACCCGATCGTGTCGCCCTTCGCCGATGCTCGAACGTGCGCGGCGAGATGGCCGGCGAGAAACCCGGGAGCGAGACCGAGGTCGTCGTCGCAACGGACCAGGACCTGCCCCCGGGCCGCTGCAAAACCTGCATTCAACGCCGCCGGGCGACCCTGGTTGGTCGCAAGCTCGACGATCCGGATCGGGAGATCACCACGATGGCGTTCGATCACCGCGACGGAATCGTCGACGACGCCGTCGAGCACGATGACCGCCTCCCAGGTTTCATCGATCACCTGGCTTCGCAACCCGTCGAGCAACGACGCCAGACGCGCCGCGCCACGAAACGACGGGACGACGACGCTGAGCGCAAGATCGGTCACAACGTGCGACCTTCGTCGAAGCCCACACCGACGTCGACGTCGTGACAGCCCGCCTCGACCGCGACCTGCGCGGCGAACGCGACGAGGCGACGTGCGACGGGGGTCGGCGTCGCGAGGAGGATCCGATCGATGCCCTCGGCCAGACGATCCAGCCGTTCCGGGGTCGCCCGGACCGCCGCACCCTGCACCGCCGATGACCACAGGCGAGCGGATGCCCCGACGGCGCGCGGCGCGGCAGGACGGGTGGACAGACCGTGCTTCGCGTCGAAGCGCATGAGCGCCCGCCCCGAGGCGCGCGACCGGCGGACGCGCTCGACCGTCGAACCACCTGCCGCGTGGTGCACGGTTTCGAGACGCGGGTCGAGCACGATCGGAACGCCGGTCCGGCTCAGGCGGTATCCCCAGTCGATGTCCTCCCACCCGTACGCCCGGAACCCCTCGTCGTAGTCACCGACCCGGTCGAACACCGTGCGGGTCACCGAACAGTTCCCGGCCCAGGTACGCCATGTCGGTAGGTTCCCGCCGCGGTATGCGTCGTCGCGAAAGCGAGCGTCCCAGGCTCGGCCGTAACGACGCGCGTACGGCGTGTCACCGAAGTCGTTCCGGTACAGGCCGACGACCCCGACCTCGACCGGTCCGTCGTGCGCCGCGACGTGGTCGGAGACGTAGGTGGGTCCCGGTTCGAGATCGTCGTCACATCGGACCAGGACCGTCCCCTCGGCAACCGCGAATCCCGCGTTGAGCGCCGCGGCACGTCCGCGATTCTCCTCCAGGCGCACGACCCGGATCGCTAGCGCGCCACGTCGCTGCTCGATCACCGACTCGGAGTCGTCGACCACGCCGTCGAGCACGACGATCAGTTCCCACCCACCGTCGAAACGCTGCGTCGCCAACGCGTCGAGCAGGTTCGGCAGCCGACGCGCACCCCCATAGGAGGGCACCACGACCGACGCACGCAGACGACTCAACGGATCGCGCGGGTCACGCGGCCACGTGGTCGAGCAGCGGTTCCGCCATGGTGTGGCGTGCGCGGACCCGGACGATGTAGGACAGGGCGAAACCCAGGGCGATCGCCGTGGGCAGATCCATCAGAACCTCGCCGAGGTTTATGGCCATCACCCAGACGCCGATGATCGAACCCTCCAACAACGGTTGTCGGTCCTCGGTGTCCAGCCGCATCAACGACAGGAAGGTCGCGATCAGCAACGTCATGATGATCGCCAACGACACGACACCGCCTTCCTGGATCATCGCCAGGTAGCTGTCGTGGAAGTAGAACACCATCGTCCCGTTGTTCACGAGCACCGTCGCCGTCCCCGCGCCGTGGCCGAGGACCACCGCCTTCTGGACCGACTTGATCTCCTGGGATGCGACACGGTTGCGCAACTGGTCGCTTCCGGCCCGATCATTGAACGGACCGAAGTTCTGCACGTTCGTGGGCACCACGGCGATCACGACCGCGACGAGCGCGACGACGAAGACCGCGGTGACCGGCCGCAGCTTTCGACCGACCCACAACCAGATGAGCGCGAGAAGCGCGCCGAGCATCGCCGTTCGGGAGTACGTGAGCGCCAGACCGAACACCAGCATGACCGCGTACCACTTTTGTGATCGAGCGCTACGAAGCCCGGTGAGGGCGATCGCCCCGAGCACCACGATCGTCATCCCGGCGACGTTCGGATCCCCGAACAGCCCCGTGAGTCGCCCGTGGTACCCGTCCTCGGGGAGCACCAGGCCGGACAGGATCGCGAGTGGCAACCCCACCTGGATGCCCCGCAGCGCGACACGGCGCGGGAGCAGGCCCCGCACGAGGCCGATGATGACGAAGATGTACACCACGACGTGCAACAGGCGCTTGAACGCCGAATACGCGAACAACCCGTTGACGACCGTCGACAACGTGAGCGCCGTGAGAAAGAGCACCACCGCGACGACCGCCCAACGCGGCATCGGGAACAACCCCTTCTTCATCGTGAGAAACGCACTGATCACGGCGAGGAGCATCAGCGTCTCGCCGACCGGCAGCGGCGAGCCGGGAAGGTGCACCTTCGGCATCGTCATCATCACGAACGCGAGGAAGACCAACGGGTCCGGTCGATTCAGACCCGCCACCACGAACAGCAGCATGATCGCGGCGACGACCACGAGCAGGATTTCGGGCCGGAACGCCGACAGGCCGACGAGCACACCCAGTGTCAGTGCCACGACCGCACGGATCGACTGACGGAGCCACAGCGGCGCCGGACCGCGGAACGGACGGTGAAAGAGCGGCCGATCCATTCAGGTCGGCCCGAGCAGCCAGGTGGCGACAGCGTTCACAGCAACGGTTCCAGTCGTTCGAGCGCCTTCCAGAATCCGGCGCCATCGTCGACATGACCTTGCCATATCTCGGGGATGAAACCGACACCGGGGGCGAACTCGTCGAGAAGTCCGCAGAGTTCCGCCCAGTCGATGTCGCCCTCGCCGACCTGGACACCCTCACCGTCCACACCGGTCGCGTCCACGAGGTGGAGATGACGCGCGTGGGGCGCGACGCGTTCGACGAGCTCGGCGAACGACTCACCGGACCGGGTCGCGGACAGCCGACTGTGGGACGTGTCCAGACACACGCGTCGTCCGAAGGTGTCCGCGAACCAGGCGATGTCCGCCCCGGTGAGGAACAGGTTGTGGTACATCTGGCCGCCCATCAGCCACGGAAAGGGCGGCATCGTCTGAGCCAGCAGCTCGACGCCGTCGGCGTCGATGCGAGCGAAGGCGTCTTCGACGAGGTCGTACCGGCTCCGTCGATCGTCGGGCTCGATGAACCCCGACCGGGTGAATCCGCCGACGTTCACGATGATCGCCGGATTCTGCTCGCGCGGGAACCACCGGGTCAGCTCGCGGGTGAGTTCGACGACCCGTTGCAACTCGACGATCGACCGCTTCCGATACTCGGCGTCGGTCGACGCGAGGTCCATGATGTGGTCGTGCTCGAACAGCTCGGGGCTGTGCACGATGAACCC
>JAFDWI010000049.1 GCA_018268545.1 Actinomycetota bacterium | reverse complement strand
TCGGGAACGGCGGCGGTGTTGTGGACGTACCGGAAGTGCGCGGAATCAACACCGTTCTCGGCCACTTCCTGCCAACACGCGGCGACCTCGAAGCTGCGGTGGATCGAGGTGTCATGGCCTTCGGGATCGTTGAACTGGGGCACCTCGGGGACGTCCCACATCGGGGGTTCCTGGTTCGGGTGGTACCACGTCAGTACGAGCCCGTTGCGCTCGATGGTCGGATAGGTGCGGATCCGACCCTTCTTGTTGATCCGGTCCGCGTAGGGAATGTCGGTGCATTCGCCCTCGCCGTTGAACCGCCAGCCGTGGAACGGACAGCGGAGTTCACAGCCGTGGACCGTGCCCCCGTGGCCGAAGTGGGCACCGAGGTGCGGACAGAACGCGTCCTGGACGTGCGCCACACCGTCCTCGTCCCGCCAGCCGACGAGGTGCTTGCCGAAGTAGTACAGCGGCTTTGCCTTGCCGATGGGGAAGTCCTCGGGCCAACCGACCTGGAACCAGCCATAGGGCACCGGGTACGGGTAACGCGATCCTTCGAACGGGAAACGGGTCATGGAGCACTCCGAGGGTTCAGGGTGTGAAAACTAGAACACGTTTCACTTTAGCGCCTGAACCGCTCGGAGGCCATCCCTGTGTTTGCGTCAGCCCGTCGTCGTCGACGACGGCGACTTCGTGTACGACATCAGCAACGAGAGTCCGTCACCTTCCTGGGAGATCGTGACGCTGTAGCTGTTGTCGTCCTTCTGCGCGATGACCATGCCGCCGTCGCCCGAGGTCGTCTGCATGCTGACGTCGAGGCCCTTGGCCTTGAACTGCTTCGCGAACGAGTCGACCAACGCGCCCGCCTCACCCTTGCCCGTGGCGGTGACCAGCTGTGCTGCGCCCTGGGCCGTCTTGGTCTGGGTGACGTTGCTGACGGTGAAGCCGTGTGGCACCGCGAGGATGTCCGATGGCCATCCGCTCGGGAGCTCCTTGGTCGACTGCGTCGAGAATTCGCCGTCCTTGGTCTTGATGTTGACGTTGCCGTTCTTCGAGTCGACCTTCGCACCGGTCTCGTGCTCGACGGCCTTGTCGGCGACCTTGTTCGCGGCGGCGCCGCACGATGTTGCGCCGATGGCGAGGATCGCACCGAGCGCCGCAGTGGCGATCCGCCGTCCATGCTGAACCGAAATCATTGCCCGTCTCCTTGTTGTCCGGACCCGCAGGTCGAGCCGTTGGCGCGCAATCTAGCCGCGATATGCCCGGCCCGACAGAGGTTGCGCCGATAGTGTCAGCGCCCATGAAACTCGGTCTCGCCCTGGGATATTGGTTCGCCGACAAGCCGTCAGGGCATGCCGAGGCGGTCCGTGCCGCCGAGGACCTCGGGTTCGATTCGGTGTGGACGGCCGAAGCCTACGGCTCGGACTGCTTCACCCCGTTGGCGTGGCTCGGCGCCGAGACCTCGACCATCCGGCTCGGTACGGCCGTGTGCCAGTTGTCCGCCCGTACCCCGACCGCGACCGCCATGACCGCGCTGACCCTCGACCATCTGTCGGACGGTCGGATGATGCTCGGGCTGGGTGCATCGGGTCCACAGGTCGTGGAGGGCTGGTACGGCCAGCCGTATCGGCGCCCGCTCGCTCGCACGCGCGAGTACGTCGAGGTGATCCGTCGGATCCTCGATCGGACCGAGCCGCTCGACTTCCAGGGCGAGTTCTTCCATCATCCCTACGACGGGACGGAATCCACCGGCCTGGGTAAGCCGCTCAAGTCGATCACCCATCCCCTCCGGGCCGACCTGCCCATCCTTCTCGGTGCCGAGGGGCCGAAGAACGTGGCGCAGACCGCCGAGATCGCCGACGGTTGGCTGCCGATCTTCCTGTCACCGTCGACCGATGCGACCTATCGGAGCTATCTGGACGAAGGCTTCGCCCGGCCCGGCGCACGGCGGGGTTGGGACGATTTCGAGATTCCGACCATGGTCACCATCGTGGTCGACGACGACATCGAGAGAGCCGCGGACGTCGTCCGGATGTCGCTCGGTTTCTACATCGGCGGGATGGGGGCAAAGGAGGTGAACTTCCACGCGGATGTCTTCTCACGGATGGGCTACGAAGGCGATGTGCACCGGATCCAGGAGTTGTTCCTGGATGGGCACAAGGACGAGGCGATCGCGTCGGTGCCGCTGTCGCTCGTCGAAGACGTCGCACTCGTCGGGCCACGGGACAAGGTGATGGGTGAACTCGAGGCGTGGCGGGAGACGTGCATCACCACCCTGATGGTGAGTGGTCCGCCTCGGCATCTCGAGGCGATCGCCGAAATCGTGAACGGCTGAGCCGAACGCCGTGGGGCCGCGGCGTCGCTGCTTTCAGGTGAACTGTGATCGGATCGCCTGACCGACGACGTGGTTGCGCTGGAGCCCGTCGGGCGTTTTTGCGGGAACGCCGGCGCTGAGCACCCAATCGATTCCGGTCGAGTACGCGACGGGGTTCGCGACGGTCGCCGTGTCGGTGACCGTGTCCGGGTCGAAGATACAGATGTCGGCGTCGGCACCTCGTTGGAGACGGCCCTTGCGGCGTAGCTGCGGACAACTCTTCTCGAGTCGCCTGGCCGGCAGGATGGTCATCTTCGCGAGTGCCTGGGGCAGGGAGATGACCTTCTTCTCGCGTACCCAGTAGCCGAGCACACGGCAGAACGTCCCCGACGATCGGGGATGGTTGTTTCCCGTGTCCACGATCGCGTCCGAACCGATCAGTCCTCGGGGGTGTTCGAGCGTGAGTTGGACGGACTTTTCCGGGATCGCATACGCGATCGTCAGGGAGTTGCGGGCCTGGGCCGTGGCGAACGTCGATGCATTCAGACGATTCGTCGTCCCGGCGACCTGCAGGTCGCCATAGGAGATCCGGAAGCGCTGCTGCCAACCGGGGCCGAAGCGCGTGGAGGCCGCATAGGTGCCCCAGTAGTGATACGGGTACAGACAGAACGTCACGTCGTGACCGGCCTCGACCGCGGCATCGATCGCTTCGAGCGCGGCAGCGGTGTCCCAGGTGCCGCCGGTGCTCGGCAGGTGTGCGACGTGGACCGCTGCGCCCGACTGCTCACCGAGCTTGATGATCTCGGGAACGGTCTGGGATTCCTCGGCATAGGACGAGAAACGACCGTGGATGAAGCACGGCACGTCGTGGCGCTGGGCGACATGCGCCAGCGCAAGCATCTCGGCGAAGTCGACGCCCGGTGTGTACTCGGGTTCGAAAGCGATCCCGAGCCAGCCCTTGCGCAACTGGGATTCGAAGATGTCGGCGAGCTGTGCGGCCTGCGAAGCCGTCGCGGTGGCGCCCACATCGAGGCCCAGTTTGTGGTAGCGGACCCAATGGTCGCTGAACGCGCCACCGAAGTGCACCGGTGTGGTGCCCTGGTAGTGGGTGAAGAAGTCCGGCGCCCACCAGCCTTGTTGCATGCCGTGCATGCCGAGGTTGGTGGTGACGCCATCGGCGATCTTGTACCACGCACCGCGGGTGTCGGGTTCGTACGACAACACGTCGATGAAACCGGGGGAGACGACCTTGTCGGTCGCATCGATCGTCTTGCGACCAGACCCGACCGCCTTTCCGAATCCGGTGATGGTGCCCTTGTCGATCCCGACGTCGACGACCCGATCGAATCCCGAGTCCGGGTCGATCACCCGTCCACCCTTGATCACGATGTCGTACACGTGGTCGGCAGGCGGCTGGGCGGCGGCACCTTCCAGCGCGGGTGGCTCGGTGGCCGTCTGGTGGCTCGACGGCTCGGTCGTATTCGGCACATCTGCAGGTCCCCCCGCAGGGCCGGCCACCGCACGATGGCGCATCCGTCCGAGCGCGACGGTCGTTGCCGCGGCGAACGCGCCGGTCACCAGGAGCTTGCGACGCTGCGGCGACGCGGGCCGCGACGCGTCGTCGGTCGGCTCGATCGCCGGATCCGGGGTCCCGGAAGGTTCGGCCACCCCGTCGACGCTAGTGGCGTTCCGGGCGAACGACCACGTCGGCTGCATCCAGATGGACCGGTCCGATCCGGTCGCTCACGTCGGTGATCCCTTCGGAACCTCCGACGAGTCGATCCAGGCAACGGTGGAGCCGAGTGCCCGAGTCGAGCGCATTCATCGGTCCGGACACGTCGAGCCGGTCCGGAACGCACAACCGCGACGCGGCACCACCGTGGTCGTCGACGACATGGACAATCCAAGCGCCGAGTGATGAAGCGGTGTCGACGTCGTCGCGGAGGTGAACGGTGACCGGCGCGCACAGCCCGGCCACGCGCCATCGAGCGGGCACGCGCAGCGCGCCGAGTACGTCGAGGGTGGCGTCGAGCGAACCGAGTCCCTCCAGCGGGGTGCAGAAGATCGCCGCCGCAGCCCGGCGCCGCTCCGGTTCGGTCTCGACATGGATGAGGATCGGATCGACGCACCCGACGCAGATGGCGTCGATCGCGAGCGCGAAACGTGCGGGATCGAGCGGAACTCCAGTGGGTGGGACAGCGGACATGGAACCTCCAGGGACGGCTTGCTCGTGTTCGAGCGGCCGGTTTCGGAGGTCGCAGCCCGGGTCGACGTCGTGTCGCCGATGAAGATGATCGCGCAACCCTGTGACAACGGCGCCGAGTGGGCGATCAGCCCTCGGCGAGACCGTACGCCGCCCGGACCGCAGGGTGCGCGGGCGACAGCGGTACGGCCCGGACCGCGGGGCGGCGAGATGCCTCGGCGAAACCCGGGAACGCGCCGGTGCCCGCCGTCGGGACGGTCACCCGGTCGACATGCCGCTCGATCCCCGGGAGACGAGCCTCGACCATGCACCGGACGAGGCGGGCATCGTTCGCGGCGTGGGCGTGTTCGAGGTCGTGGGACAGGTCGGTTGCCACGCCCTCTCCGCGACGGGTCGACACTCGGCCGCGGGACCGGGAGCCACGACGGAAGGCGTGGAGGAGGTCTTCGACATCGATCAACGGTCGACGGCCGGATCGGTACAGATGTGCCGCGTCGAGGTGGCGATGTGCGTACCACGCAGCGCGATACGCCGCGTCGTGACCCGGGATCGTGTCACCGCGGTGACGCAGCCGTGAGTCCGCAGCGAGGTGCAATCCGAGCCGGATGCCGCACAGCTCGGCCCGGTCGGCCAGGTACGGCAGTGCGAAGCCCGAACCGTTCCAGGTTGCGATGATCCCGGGAGCGAGGCCCGCCAGGGCCGCATCGAGATCGTGCAGGAGCGTCGGCTCGTCGCCGACGAACGTGAGGTCCGAACCCCTGGTCGAAAGGACCGCTCGACTGATCGGCGTGGTGCCCGGGTCACTCACGACGATGCCATCGGCATACGCGTCGGACGCCGGAGCGCGGCCAGTTGGCGCATTCCATGCCGTCTCGATGTCGAGTCCGTACACCACGTGGTGTGCCATCCATCCCCCTTGTCACGAGCGGATCGGCGTGTCAAATCCTAGGAATCGCGACCACGCAGATGGTGGACCCTCACCGGCGCCGAGGCGCCGGCGTCAAAGGCGCAATGCGGCGATCGATGCGACGGCGGAACGTTCGCAGGTTCGCAGCGTGACGTGGCCGAAGCACGTCTCGCCGGCGAACGCGTCGATCAGGACCGACACGGCGTTGTTCCGCTCCGACAGGTAGGGCGCGTCGATCTGGGACGTGTCGCCCGTGAACACGACCTTCGAGCCTTCGGCGACCCTCGTGAGGATGGTCTTCAAGGTCGTCGCCTCGAGGTTCTGCGCCTCGTCCACGACGATGAAACTGCCGTGCAGGGAGCGGCCACGCAGGTGGGTCACCGCGTCCATCACGAGCTTGTCCCGGCTGACGAGCTCTTCCATGACCGAGCGCGCGTCGGAATGGCTTCGACGGTCGGTGAGCGCGACGAGGGCGTCGGTGATGGCGCCCATCCAGGGACTCAGCTTGTCCTCCAACGAACCGGGGAGGAATCCGACCTCGGCCTTCCCGACCGGTACGACCGGCCGGTAGATGCACAGACGGTCGTAACCGTGGTGCTCGACGACCTGTTCCAATCCTGCTGCCAGCGCGAGGATCGTCTTTCCGGTCCCGGCGGTTCCGTCGAGTGCGATGACCGAGACCTCCGGGTCGCACAGCAGCTCGAGCGCGAACTGTTGTTCCTTGGAGCGCGGTCGGAGACCCCAGGCTTCGGGTCGCCGCACGAGCGGTTGGTACGTGCGGCCGTCGCAGCGGCAGAGGGCCGACTGGCTTCCGCTACGCAGGACGGCGAAGGTGTTCGGGTGGTGCGGCGGCTCCGGGTCGCCCACGACCTCGGCGATGCCGATGCCTCCCGGTTCGGCGAACAGCCGGTCGATGACCTCACGGGGGACGTCCAGCGAGACGATGCCCGACCGGATCGCGCTCGACGTTCCCCGTTCCCGATGGTGCTCCCGTGCCTCGAGCCCCACGCGGGCCGCCTTGATCCTGAGTGCGGCGTCGTTCGAGACGACGACGGTCGGGCCGTGGCGACGTTGCCCGAGCGCGGCCGACAGCAGGCGGTTGTCCGGCCGATCGGGATCCAACCCGAAGGTCGCGATGGTGCGTCGTTCGAGACCGTTCGTCTCGATGTGGAGCGTGCCGCCGTCGGGGAGCGGGACGGGTGTGCAGATGTCGCCGTCGTTTCCACGGCGAAGGTTCTCGATGGTCCGGATCACTTCGCGTGCGGCCCGCCCGACGTCATCGGGGCGCGTCTTGAGTTTGTCGAGCTCCTCGACGACGATGAGCGGCACCACCGTCGCCGATCCCGGGAAGGCGAACACCGATTCGGGATCGGCGACGAGCACGGAGGTGTCGAGCACCATGCGCGTGGTGTTCGGGGTGAACCCCGGGTCTTCGGTCTCGTCGAATGTGGTCGCGGCGAGATCGGTCGCGTCGGTCATCGGGTCCCCCTGTGTCGGTGGCGGCCGTCGAATGGGCATCGGGTCCGTGTTCCGGAGAAACGGTGCGTGGCCCGAGGAGGGGTTGCGCCCGCCCGGCAGTGCCGGGCCCGGGGGATCCCCTGCTGTTCGGTCGGCCGGAGTGCCACACACCGCATGTGCCGATCCAGTCAACTCCGCGGCGTCACGGGGGTGGTGGATGCTCGGCGCGTCGGGTCGATACCGTGTCGGCGGGCTGTCGAT
>JAFDWI010000048.1 GCA_018268545.1 Actinomycetota bacterium | reverse complement strand
GTTCGCCGAGGCGCACTCCAGGGCCTTCGGACACGATGCTCGTACCGTTGTTGATCATCGAGTCGCGCCCGATTTCGATGACTGAATCGACGTGACGCGCTTCGAGGTACACGCAGCTGGTGAGCGCGTCGGGCGACGGCCAGTAGCCGAGGGATGCCCCGGTTACCCGGATCGTGCCGCCACCGGTCGCGAGCACCGCGCCGGTGATGTGGGCGTCGCGGTGGACGTTCTTGATTGGCGACATCCAAGCAAAACGAGCGCGGCGTGCACTCAGGGCGATCCGCTGGCCCCCGATGCCCGGCACGCCCGCGGTTCGGATCTTGGCGAGAAGCGGTTGGATCATCGGCCCGTGAGCATCGACTGAGCCAGATGGCTGATGCGTCGGACAACGTCCAATTCAAATGACATCGGGGAACTCACTTTCGAGCTTGCAGAGTGCGATCAGCCCGATGACGATGCAGACCGACGCGGAGCCGAGTGCACAGGCTATGCCTCCCGCACTTGGGGCGCGGGTGCCCTTGATCGCCCGGCTGATCGCTTCGATGAGGCGATCGGCTTGGGGTTCGGCGAGCCTCACGGTGGGGATCCCGTCACCAGACACGGCCGGGCCAGTCCCAGTTCCTGACGATTTCTGCGCCGCGGGCAGAGTCGGTGGCGAGGCCCAAGGCAATGACGATCGGGGCGGCGAGCGGGATCCCGCGCACGTGTCGATCGGTCGGCGCGGCAGACAGGGGCGTTGGCGCGATCGAAAGGTATGCGACTGCGTCGGCGATAGGGGCCGATCCGCAGCG
Organism: Actinomycetota bacterium; assembly: GCA_018268545.1. Taxonomy (GTDB): domain Bacteria; phylum Actinomycetota; class Acidimicrobiia; order Acidimicrobiales; family Iamiaceae; genus JAFDWI01. The sequence goes on along the minus strand of JAFDWI010000048.1, from coordinate 8,092 downwards.
TCGGAGGATGCGCCGCGCGGTTGCATCGTCGGCGGCAAGGAGTTCCAGCGGGTGGTTCTCGGTGGTCACGGCAGGCGCATGGAGGGCGGCGGCCGCGTGGCTCCCGACGAGGACCACGCCTTCGACGGGAACGTCCGGGGTTGTGGCGAGCCCGATCGCCGGGAGGTGCCAGTGGTCGGTGAGTGCCCAGAACAGATCCGGGACGACGGCCCGGTGGTCGCGGCCGAGGAGCCCGGCCTCGATCAACCGCTTGATCGCGGTTGACGCGGTGGTTGGAGCAGTTCCGATGGCCCGTGCGGTGGCTCGGATGCCGCCGAGCGGGTCGGGGTGCGTTTCGAGCGCGAGGAGCGCGACAGTGAGCGCGGCTCGCCCGGCGAAGGGGTCGGCCGGCTGGAGGCCGTTCGGGACTTTGGGGAGAGGGGGTATGTCGGCGTCGATCAAAATCGAACCGTGACGGACCTTGATGTGCCCGCGTCGGTCGATCCAGGACCATCCGTGCGCGTCGAGTTCGTCGCGCATCACTTTTGGGATCCTCGGGGCGATGACGATGCCGAGCGCTCCGTCGGGGGGATCGGGGCGGTGGGCTATGGGATGACCCGACTCGATTCGCGGCGCGATGTCGATCGTTTCGCCGGTCGACAGCGTCGCCTTGGCACCCGTGCCAGGGTCGGTTGGGTCGAACATGTCGAGGTCGGCGAGCACGGACCGGATCTCCGCGATTGCCGGGTGTGCTTCCGCGCGGGCGTGTTAGCGCAGTGTCCAGTGTCCAGTCCGCCCAAGACGGAAGACACCCGTGAACAGCGAGAGCCGGCGTGTCGGTGTGCGAGGTGCCTCGGCCTGGCCCGACGCGCTGCCAAGGCCTGGCTTTGCTCAGCCCATCGCCGCTTCAGTGGACTCGCTGGTCAGATGACGTCGGCGAACTCGTTTTCGAGTTTGCTGAACACGACCAGGCCGAACACGAGGAACACGACCGCGGCGGCCAACGAGTAGGTGATCGCCCCGACGCTGGGGGGCGGGGTGCCGATGAGCGACCAGCGCACGCCTTCGAACAGCCCGGTGAGCGGGTTGATGGTGAACAGCCAGCGTTTGCTCGCGGGCGCGGACGACACCAGGTAGGCGATCGGGGTGGCGAACAGCAAGAACTGGATGACGAACGGTACGACGTACTGCACGTCGCGGTAGCGCACGCTGAGCGCGCCAGCAGCGAATCCGATGCCGAGCGCGAACACGACGAACAGCGCGAGCCACACCGGGACGAGCACGATCTGCGGGCCCGCCCACACCCCGTAGACGACGAGCAGCACCGCCATGAGCGCCAGCGACACGGCCACGTCGACGAGCGATGACAGCACCTGCGACAGCGGCAGCAACAACCGCGGAAAGAACACCTTCGAGATGATCGATGCGTTCGCCACGAGCACCGTCGTGGTTCGGGTGACGACAGTGGAATACAGGGTCCAGGCGAGCATCCCGGCGAACGAGAACACGAAGTACGGCATCCCGGCTGGGCCCTTGAGGCCCGCGACCCTCCGAACACGAACGACAACACCCCCGCGCCGAGCAACGGTTGCAGGACCACCCAGATCATTCCGAGGGCCGTCTGGCGATAGCGCAGCGTGAGGTCTCGTGACGCGAAACGGAACAACAGGCCGCGGAACATCCACAACTCGCGCGGGTTGGAGGGCGGCCACGCACGTCTCGGCTTGACGACGAGCAGCGGCGGGCCCTGGGTTTCGGCGGCGGTGAGGGTTCCCTCCACGGCCGAGCATGCTACCGGCACGCCCCGATCGTGCCCGTAGTCGGCGGTCGACAGGCCCGGCACATTCGGGCGGGCCCGGACGCCGGGCCGGTACGCTCGGTGCCCAATGCAAACTTTCGAGTTGGGTTCGGTGCATCCGAGCGCGTTGGTCAGTGCTGAAGCGACGCTCGGATCGAATGTGACGGTCGGCGCGTTCAGTGTGATCCACGACGGGGTCGAGATCGGCGACGACACGGTGATCGGCTCGCACTGCGTCGTGGGCGAACCGACGGCCGAGTTCTACGCGCACGGCGATTCGGAAGCGACGAAGTGCACCATCGGCGCGCGCTCGGTGATCCGGAGCCATACGGTGATCTACCGGGGGGCGACACTCGGCGACGGGTTCGAGTGTGGCCACCGGGTCACGATCCGCGAAGGCTCTGTCATCGGCATCGGCGTACGGGTGGGGACCCAGTCGGACCTGCAGGGCGACCTTTCGATCGGCGACTACGCCCGGTTGCACAGCAATGTACACATCGGCCGATTGTCGGTCGTCGAGGCATGCACCTGGATCTTCCCGTTCGTCGTCATGACCAACGACCCTCACCCGCCCTCCGACACGTGCACGATGGGGGCATCGGTTCGTCGATTCGCCGTGGTCGCGACAAATTCGGTGCTCATGCCTGGCGTGGAGGTGGGCGAACACGCGCTCGTCGGCGCGATGAGCCTGGTGACCCGAGACGTGCCCGCCGGGCGGGTCGTGGTCGGCTCACCCGCGCACGATGCGGGCGCCGTTGCCGACGTGGTGTGCAAGCACGGGCGGCTCGACCACGTGTACCCCTGGCCCGATCAGTTCCGCCGCGGCTACCCCGAAGGGGTCCTGCCCCCACCAGGCGCGACGAGTTGACCTTCGCCGGTGTAGGCCGGAGGGCGGTTCCGCGCGAAACTCTGACCGGTGAGACGAGGGACGATGGATGAGGGACCCGAGACCGTCGCGATCGTGCCGACGGCAATCGACCCTCGGGCGATGGTGAGCGACGACGCGGCGGTGGCGACCGGCGTGTCGGTCGCCGCGGGAGCGTTCGTCGGGGCGGGGGCGTCGCTCGGTGAAGGCGCGACGATCGGCCCGAACGCGACGGTCACTGCCGGCGTGCAGGTCGGCGTCGGCGCCGAGGTGGCCGCGGGCGCGGTCGCGACCACCGATGTACCCCCGTTTGCGATCGCGCAGGGCAATCCCGCGCACATCGTCGGCTACCGGTCGACGTCGCGCTACCAGGCCGATCGGCGCCTCCGGGCGAGCACGCTCGACGACGATGCGTTTCCGCTGGTACTGGGCCGGGCGACGCTTGCGAAGCACCCACTCGTCGAGGATCTGCGCGGGTCGCTGAGCTTCGGTGAAGTCGGCGCGCACCTTCCGTTCGATCCGGTCCGGTACTTCCTCGTCTACGGCGTGCCCGGCCCCGAGGTGCGCGGCGAGCACGCGCATCGCCAGTCCCACCAATTGCTCGTGTGCGTGCACGGCGAGTGCTCGGTGATGGTGAACGACGGGACCGAACGTGCCGAGGTCGTGCTCGACCGGCCCGACGTGTCGTTGCACCTGCCGCCGATGATTTGGGCGGCGCAGTTCCACTACTCGCCCGACGCGGTGCTGATGGTGCTGTGCTCGCGCGTGTACGAAGCCGACGACTACATCCGCGACTACGACGAGTTCGAACGGGCGCTCGGTGCGCGTTGACACCCCGGTGACCGTGCCGTTCCTCGATCTGGGCGCCGCGACCGCCGAGCTGCGCGACGAGATCGACGCGGCACTCGCGCGCGTGCTGGACTCGGGCTGGTATCTGCTGGGTGACGAGTTGGCCGCGTTCGAAACCGAGTACGCCGAGTACTGCGGAGCGGCCCGGTGCGTCGGTGTGGGCAACGGCCTGGACGCGTTGACGCTCGCGCTGCGAGCCCTCGGTGCGGGCGACGGCGACGAAGTGATCGTGCCGTCCAACACCTACATCGCCACGTGGCTCGCCGTGTCGGCCGTCGGGGCGACACCCGTCGCGGTCGAAGCAGACCCGGCCACCCACAACCTCGACCCGGCCCGCATCGAAGCGGCGATCACGCCACGCACCAAGGTGGTGTTACCGGTCCACCTGTACGGGCAGCCCGCCGATGTCGACCCGATCCTCGGCGTCGCCCGCGCACATGGGCTGCGCGTGGTCGAAGATGCCGCGCAAGCCCACGGTGCGCGCTACCGCGGCCGGCGGCTGGGGGCACACAGCGACGTGGTGTGCTGGAGCTTCTACCCCGGTAAGAACCTCGGCGCACTCGGCGACGCCGGCGCGATCACCACCGACGACACCGAGTTGGCCGAGCGCGTACGGATGCTGCGCAACTACGGCTCACGCGTCAAGTACGTGAACGAGCTGCGCGGCGTGAACAGTCGGATGGACGAGATCCAAGCGGCGGTGCTGCGCGTCAAGCTCACACACCTGGACGAATGGAACGCTCGGCGCGCGTCGATCGCGGCGACGTACCTTCGTGAGCTCGCAGGCGTCGGTGGGCTGGAGCTGCCGACGGTGCCCGAGTGGGCCGACCCGGCATGGCACCTTTTTGTCGTCACCCACCCCGAACGTGACCGGCTGCAACAGCACCTCACTGCCGCCGGCGTGCAGACCCTGATCCACTACCCGATCCCGCCGTATCGCCAAGGCGCGTACCGCGGGCACCCCGCAGTCGGTGCCTCGCCCATCGCGGACCGTCTCGCCGACACCGTGCTGAGCCTCCCGATCGGTCCGCAACTCGACGACGAATCGGTTGCGAGGGTCGCTGCACTACTTCACAGTTTCGCGACCCCGTCCAACCAGTGAGATCGCGAGCGCAAGCGCCCGTTGCCTAAACTATGGCGGCCGCCGGAGGGTTTTCCATTGTCGTCCTCAACATCCGAATTGTCACGTGCGCGCTACGTGATCCGCCCCCCGAAGTCGTGGTTGCCCCAGAACCCTCGTGAGCTCTGGGATTTCCGCGGGCTCCTTGCGCGGCTCGCCGCACGCGACCTGACGCTGCGGTACCGCCAGACATTCCTCGGGATGATCTGGGTCGTGCTGCAGCCCCTGCTCGGCGCGGGCGCACTGACGTTCGTGTTCGGCTCGGTCGCCGGGCTCAAAGGTCCCCACGGCGTCCCGATCTTCGTCATGTCGTTCGCCAGCATGACCGCGTGGAACATGTTCGGGACACTCACCTCGCGGTCGAGCGGGTCCCTGCTCGGCAACTCGGCAATGATCCAAAAGGTCTTCTTCCCACGCCTCCTCCTGCCGCTGTCGACGTTGCTGTCAACGCTCGTTGACCTTGGCGTCAGCTTGCTCGTCATGGTTGGTCTGCTCGTTTACTACCGAATTTGGGCCGGGCCGGCAATCATCCTCGCGCCGGTCTGGCTCGCACTCTTCGCACTGATTGGGCTGGGATTGGGAAGCATGGCCGCTTCGATGTCGGTGCGCTACCGCGACATCCAGTACATCCTGCCAATGGTCATGCAGTTCCTCCCCTTTGTGAGCCCCGTTGGTTTCACACTCGCTAATGCCCCGCACGGACTGCGTTGGTTGGTCGTTGCGAACCCGATGACCGGTCTGCTCGAAGCATTCCGGTGGTCGGTGCTCGGAACAGCGTTTCCCCCAATGGGTGTCTTCGTCTACTCAATTATCGGGACCCTGGGCGTGTTCACGCTTGGCATCGTCGTGTTCAGTCGCTTGGAACGGCAGTTCGCTGATGTCATCTAGCGACCTCGCCCTCTCGGTTCGTGGCGCCGGCAAGGCGTACACGATCGTTCACAACGCGACCGACCACGTCACCATGGCCGAAGTGGTCCTGGAACGCCTCAAACACCCGCTGCGGCGCGCCGACCGCGAGAAATTCTGGGCGGTCCGCAACATCGAATTCGACCTACACCATGGCGAGGTACTCGGACTCGTCGGTCGCAACGGGGCGGGCAAATCGACGTTGCTGAAACTCCTGGGGCGCATTACGGCCCCAACCGAAGGTGAGATCAAGCTCTGGGGCCGGGTTGGCAGCCTCCTGGAGGTGGGCACGGGGTTTCACCCGGAACTGACGGGGCGCGAGAACGTCTTTCTCAACGGTTCAATCCTCGGCATGACGACAAAGGAGATCCGCGCCCAATTCGACGCGATCGTTGACTTTGCCGGTGTCGCGAAGTTCCTCGACACCCCAGTCAAACGCTACTCAAGCGGTATGTACGTTCGGCTCGCGTTCGCCGTTGCAGCGCACCTCGAGACGGAGATCTTGTTGGTGGACGAAGTGCTCTCAGTCGGAGATGCGGACTTCCAGAAGAAGTGCCTGGGCAAAATGCGCGACGTCGCCACAACCGGGCGCACCGTGATTTTGGTGAGCCACCAAATGGACAATGTACGCGCACTCTGCGACCGGGTACTGCTACTCGACCATGGCGGCGTCGAATTTATCGGCAATGTACGCGAAGGCGTAAATCGCTATCTTGAGCGCCCCACCATCCAAACAACCGCAGCAGACCCCGCCTTGCGACCCGGAAGCGGCGAGATGCGGATCACGAACGCGTGGGTCGATTGCGACAACTCGGCGGCCGAGGAACCGAAGGTCATACGCTTTACCATCGAACGCCGCTCCGAACTTGCCGAGCGGTGTTTCATCGCGGTGACGATCAATGATTCCGAAGGCCGGGCGATCGCGCACTGCGACTCGAACATGGTCGGTGCTTGGTTCACGCCCGGCGACGGCTCGGTTGATGGCGAATTCAAACTCACAAGCCCGTGGCTTCAACCCGGTGATTACAGCGTTGACCTGTTCCTTTGCAACGCCGGGGTCCTGGATGCATTCGAGCGAGCTCTCAGCTTTACGGTTCGGCCCGGGTACCCCTACCGAGGTGGCGCATCCGACGCGCTCGTCCAACGTGACCTCGTCGTTCCCGATTTTGATGTGCGAGCCATACCCGGGAGCATCGCCCGCGCCAGCAGCGAAATCGTCATGCGCGCACCTGACTCCCCTGAGGCATCGTGAGCCCCAAGACGCGCAGACTCAACGCCTACGTGCTTCTTGGCGACCCGGCATGGATGTCGGTGAGCCTGGCCTCATACCTGCCGCTCGTCCGACGGATCGTGGCAACCCATGACGTTGGCAAACGATCGTGGTCCGGTGCCGATATGAGCGAGGGCATCGACGCATGTCGAAGAATCATTGAATTCGAGGCCCACGCGGCTGGGGTCGAACTGGACTGGTGCATCGATGACTTCGTGGCGATCGATGGGCAACTCGAAGCAGCTGAGACAATGCAGCGACAGCGTGCGCTCGATAAAGCATCCGAAGACGCAGGCTGGGTATTACAGATCGATGCGGACGAAATACTCCGCGACCGCCGGGTGTTTGCTGACTGCATCAGTGCTGCTGACGACGCTCGCACAGATGCTCTCATGTACTCGATCCGACACATCCATACGCACCTGGGAGGCAGATGGTTTGCTGAAAAATCAACGCGCCGCCTCCGCTACCTAGACGCAATCCCCGGCCCGGTCGCGGTTCGATCCGGGACCGAACTCCGTTTCATCAGGCAAACCGACGCGAACGCCTTTTGGTGCCTCGTCCGCGGGCCGTCCGACCGGCCGCTGACTCCGCGGGAGGCGATCATTCACATGTCTGGCGTCCGCTCACGCGAGATGCTCGATCGAAAGATCGCACTGTCGGCCCACGCCGGATCCGATGCCATAAATGAAGCCACCACCATGCTCGCGAAATTGCGAACAAACCCCTGGAGAACGATGGCCATGTCTGTGGCCCGGCCTGACATTCGCAATGGCGAAGCAATTCGGCCAGTGAGACTGCCCGCACAATTTGACGGGTCACTTGTCAGACAGCAGACACACCGCACCGCGGCGGGCGCTTCCCAATGACTGATCCGAAACCGCCCAATCATCCGATGAGCCAGCAAAGTGGCCGAGACCTGATCGACACCGCGCCGAGCGTGACCTGTGTCATCGGGGCGTACAACCACGCCAAGTACGTCGTTGAAGCGCTCGACTCGGCCTTCGCGCTGACGTACCCGAACCTGCGGATCATCATCTACGACGACGCTTCGACCGACAACACCCAGCAGGTGATCCGCGACCACCTCGCAGCAACCGGGCGCGACGACGTGCTGTTCGTCGCGCACGAACAGAACAAGGGCCTGTGCGCGTCGCTGAACGAGATGCTGGCCCTCGTCAACTCCGACTACGTCGCGTTCATCTCCGCAGACGACCTTCAAGTACCTGAACGACTCTCAATTCAAGTCGAGCGGCTCGAAGCCCTTGGAGAACGCTACGCGATGATTTACTCGAACGCGCTTCG
>JAFDWI010000047.1 GCA_018268545.1 Actinomycetota bacterium | reverse complement strand
GTCAGCGACACCCGGAGCCTGGTGAGCCCACCCCACTTGGCTGCGTAGCGCCGACGGGCGGCCACGACCCAGCGGCGCCGGTTCACTTGATCGGCGCTCGACGCGCCGCCCACATGGGTCGCGACGACATCGCCGACGAGGATGGACGGCACGTCGCTGCGTCCGAGGCGCATCTGCAGGTCGACCTCCTCACAGTTCATGAAGAACGACTCGTCGAAACCCCGGACCCGCTCGAAATCGGCCCGGGGCACACACAGGGCGGCGCCGACGAGCCAGTCGACCCGTCGGGTCGCGTCGGGAGCGCCGTGGCCGAGGTCGTAGCCGACCGCTCGCTTCGAAAGCTCGAAGTTGCGCAAGCGGGTGAGCGGCATGAGCCACTCGACGACCTGGTGGGTTGCCCGGGGGAACCTGCGGGCGCTGTAGCGATCCGACCCGTCGGGCCCGACCAGACGAGGCCCGACGACCGCCGGCCCGAAACGTTCCTGTGCCGCGGCCAACGACTCCACGAAATCCGGACCGATCCGCAGGTCGCTGTTGAGGATGAAGATGATCGCCCCGGTCGCCACCGCGGCCCCGGCGTTCACCGCCGACCCGAAACCCCCGTTCGTCGAACGCCGAACGACCCGGACACCGTCGACCGGGGGGAACGGCTCGGGTGACGCGTCGTCCGCGACGATGATCTCGACGGTGCGGTCCGTCGACTGGGCACGCAGGTCGCCGATCAGCTCCAGCGCGGGGTCCGGGGACCCGTAGTGGGGGATCACCACCGAGATGCACGGTCCTTCGCCGTGCCCGGCAGTCGTCACTCGGCCGCCGATGCGTCGAGCGAACCGAGCCGGACGAGTCGTGCGAACTCGGCGTTGTCACGGACGACCTCGTCGAAGGTTCCCGACGTCTCGATCCGTCCGTCGCGCATGAAGACCAACTGGTCACACCGTCGGACCGTCGACAGACGGTGCGCGACGATCAACATGGTCTGCTCGCCCTGCAGACTGTCGATCGTGTCGGTGATGTGACGTTCGGTTTCCGAGTCCAACGACGACGTCGCCTCGTCGAGCACGAGCAGACGGGGACGCAGATACAGGGCACGAGCGATCCCGATCCGCTGGCGTTGCCCACCCGACAACCGGACCCCGCGTTCACCGATGAACGTGTCCAGCCCCTCGGGCATCGACGCGACGAGATCCGCGAGCTGCGCGCGACGCACCGCCTCGGAGAGCCGCTCGGTGTCGATCTCGTCGGCGTTCTCGCCGAATGCGATGTTCGAACGCAACGAATCGTCCAGCAGGAACACGTCCTGGGGGACCAGGCCGATGGAGCGTTGCCAGGGATGCAGCACGTCGTGCAGATCGTCGCCGTCGATGAGGATCCTCCCGGCATCGGGTAGGTGGAGTCCGAGGATGAGGTCGACCATCGTCGTCTTGCCGGCGCCGCTCGATCCGACGATCGCCAACGAACGACCGACCGGAATGGCAAGGTCCACGCCCTGCAGCACCGGGCGGTCGGTCCCCTCGTAGGTGAAACCCAGGCCCTCGAGCACGATCCCGCGGTCGAGATCGATCGGATCGTGTTCGCCGTCGACCGACGGCGCAGGCAGATCGTCGAAGTCGCGTATCACGATCTTCATGCTCTCGGCGCCGATCCGCGCGGAGTTCACACCGGCGAACATCCGGACCATCGACGGCAGGAGCCGGAACCCTGCGGCAACGAACAGCCCGAGCGTCGCGGCGCCCTGCTTCGCGTCGCTTCCCGTGAACACGATGACGCTCATCAACGCGATGCCGACGATGAACAGCATCTCCATCACGTAGCGCGGGGCCTCGCCCAGGTACAGCGACATCTGGGTTGCCCGCGCGTAGACCATTCGAGCGTCGACGTACCGGTCCAGGAAATACGGGGCCTTCCGACGGACCTGTACCTCCTTGATCCCACCGAGCCCCTGAAAGGCCGCTTGGTACACGTCGCGCGCGGATTCGATCAGGTCCCTGCTGGCACGCTGCGCCTTGCGGCGGACCGTGCGCAGGAAAACGAACCCGATGATCCCGAAGTACGTCACGACCCCGATAGCCGGCAGCGGTCGAAGCGCGACCAGGATGATCGAGACCGCGAAGATCGTCGCACCTTCGGCGATCACACTCATGATCCCGATCACCGTGCCCATGTAGGTCTGGCCGACCCCGTCCTGGACGGTTCGCACCAGATCGGCACTGTTGCGTCGCAGATGCATCGAGTACGGGGCATCAAGATACCGGTGGAAGAGTTCCCCGGCGGTGTGGGCCGCCTGGACGTTCAGGAAACCGATCATCCACCAGCGGAAGACGAGCGTGAAGATCCCCTTGGTCAGGAACGCCCCGAGCACGATCGACGCGAGGATGACCGCAAGCGTGCTGTCGGACGGATGCCCGAAGAAACCCGAGATGCGCCCCAGCGAACCGGACTTCGTGGATGTCCCGGCGAACATCTCCATCAGCGGCAGCAGCAGTACGAGGCCGACCATCTCGAAGCCGGAGATCACGAGCAGCCCGATCACGGCGATCTTCAAGCGACGTCGGGTGCCGGCATCGACGATGCGATAGAGCTCGATCAGGTTCTGTTTCATGTCGGAGGGATATTCGTTTCGATCACGCAGTCAGCGTTTCTGTCGCCTCGGTGCAGCCTCGCGGACCCGGGTCCACGAGGACGACGTCCGATCAGAACAACGGGTCGAGGTCGACCTGGATCAGATGAGGTCCCGGCTCGGCGAGTGCCGCCCGGAACTGTTCGGCGAACTCGGCGACCGTTACCGCCTTCGACGCGGCGACGCCGAGGCCTCGTGCCATGGCCGTGAAGTCCAGCGGCGGATCCGACAGGTCGAGCATCGATTGGGCGACCGGGCCGGGCTCCTCGGCCCCGACGCGCGACAGCTCGAGGTTCAGGATCGAATAGCTCCGGTTGTTCAACAGGATCGTCGTCACGTTCGAGTGTTCGCGGGCCTGGGTCCACAACGACTGGATCGTGTACATCGCGCTGCCGTCGGACTCGAGCGCGATGACTGGCCGCTCCGGGGCGGCCAGCGCCGCACCGGTCGCGACAGGAAGACCCTGGCCGATCGAACCACCGGTGAGGGTCAACCAGTCGTGCGGCGGGCAGCCGGCGGTGGTCGCCGACATCGCAAGCCCGGACGTGTTCGACTCGTCCGAGACGATGGCGTCTTCGGGCAGGAGCGCACCGAGCGCGTTCGCGAGCGAATCGGCCGTCAGGGGACCGTCCCCGACATCCGGGCGGAACGAGGCCTGACGTTCGACCTCGTCGGGTGCCCCGAGCCGATCGGCGAGGGCTTCGAGCACGTCCACCGGGTCGCTCCGTTCCGGATCGAAACGGATCACGTCGCAACCCTCGGGAACCAGATCCGACGGCTTGCCCGGGTACGCGAAGAAGCTCACCGGTGACGTCGTGTCGATCACGACGAGGTGGCGGATCCCGTCCAGCTGCATCTGCGCGAACTCGGCGAGGTAGCCGAGGCGTTCGATCGTCGGCAGGCCCGCGCCGCGGCGAAGTCGCGTCGGGAACGTCTCGGCGAACAGCTTCGCCCCGGTCGCGGTCGCGACCCGGGCTGCGGCCACGAGACCACGTTCGGTCCCGAGGACCCGACCTCCGACCAACAGCGCGCTCGCGCCGTCGCCCGCCAGTGCGTCGGTGGCATCGGCGAGCTGTGCCGCATCCGGTTCGATCGTCGCCGCCGGGGTGCGAGGTTCGGCCGGTCCGTGCGACTCAGACCAGGACGCGTCCGCCGGGAGGATCAGCGTCGCGACGCGCCCCGGCGGCCCCTGCGCGGCAGCGACCGCGTCCGCTGCATCGTCGGGGAGCGTCTCGGGCGAATCCGACGAGCGGACCCACCCGGAAACGGCGTTCGCGAGTCCGGCGATGTCCGAGGTGAGTGGAGCGTCGAACTTGCGGTGATAGGTGGCGTGATCGCCGACGATGTTCACGACGGGCACGTGGCCGCGGCGGGCGTTGTGGAGGTTCGCCCAACCGTTGCCCATCCCGGGACCGAGGTGCAGCAGGGTCGCCGCGGGCCGGCCGGCGATCCGCGCGTAGCCGTCCGCCGCGCCCGTCGCGACGCCTTCGAACAGCGCCAGCACGGCCCGCACGTCGGGGACCGAGTCGAGTGCGGCCACGAAATGCATCTCGGACGTGCCCGGATTCATGAAACAGATGTCGACGCCGCAGTTGGCGAGCGTCCGGATGAGTGCCTGTGCACCGTTCATGGCGTCGGTGCCCTTTCAGTCGTAGATGGTGCCCGGGTTGAGGATCCCGTTCGGGTCGAATGCGCCCTTGATCCGGCGCATCAACGCGATCTTCGCCGGATCTTCGAGTGCGAGGAAATGGTGCGCCTTCTGTTTGCCGAGCCCGTGTTCGCCCGAAATCGCACCGCCGAGGGACATGCCGAGTTCGAAGAGCCGGTGGAGGACGTCCTCACGCACAGCGGCGTCGGACTGGAAGATCGCGAGGTGGACGTTGCCGTCGCCGGCGTGGCCGCACCCGGCGATCCACGAACCCGTCTCCGATGCGAGCGTCGCGGCGCCCGAGAGGAACTCGGGGATCGACGCCCGGGGGACGACCGT
>JAFDWI010000046.1 GCA_018268545.1 Actinomycetota bacterium | reverse complement strand
CCGATCGGTGAAACGGCGCCACCACAGGCGCCGGTCGCCGATCTTCCGGTCCCGCCGATCCCGGTGGTCGACGCGCCCGTCTCCGAGGTGCCGACCGTCGGTTCCCGCTCCGGTGTCGCGCCCGTCGCGCGGGTGGTGACCAACGTCCCGAACGGCGCGCCCGCAACCGTTCCCGCAGCCGTCCCCGAGCGCGCGCCGGTCACGGTGCCCGCGGGTGTCGGTGATGGTGTCGATCGTTCCGACATGGGCGGTGCGGTCACTCGCACGGGACTCTCGGGACGCCTCGAGGACCCGTTCGTGTCGCGTCGTCTCGCGCGACGGATGATTGATGGTGAAATTGCGCCGGGTGGTCGTATCTCGGATCCGCGAGACGTGTCCGGGATCGTGTTGGCCCTCGCGAGCGATGTCCCGGCGTCGATCGCGGTGAGCGTGGTCCGTATCGACGAGGAACTCGAGATCGTCGGCGACAGCATCGACCCGTCGATCGATCCGGCGTTGTTGTCGACCGCGTTCTCGGGGGTCTTCCGGAACGTCCGGCCCGCAGCCGAGATCCTCGAGGTCGGGGTGCTCGGCCAGATCCAGGACGTGATCATCGCCGGCGAACACGTCGACCTGATCCTGCGACCGCTCGGGGATCGGTATTTCCTGATGGTGCTCGAGGATCGCCACGACGCGAGGTCCGATCTGACCGCGACCCGGCACCGGATGGAGACGATCGCTCCGGGGCTCACGGCGATGCTCGCCCAGCAGGACGGCGAGGGCTGAGGTAGCCTCCTGTCGATGGCGACTCTTTCCTTCGAAGGTGAAACGCACGCCGAACTGGTCTCGAAGGTGCGCCGGTGGCTGGCCTCGGTCGACGGCGAGGACGCAGGCACACTGAGTGCCCAGGATGCGCTCGAGCAGGGTGCAGAGATCACCAAGGACGCGTTGCGGATCATCGCGTCGGCCGCACCGGAACCGATCGCGCAGTCCGAGGTGGTCAAGGCACTGACCGGGATGGGCTACAAGGCCACCGACGCGACGAAGGAGGCCCTCACCTCGGGACTCGACTCCTTCGACGAACTCACCGGCGGTGGTGTCCTCGACCTGGCGCGCAAGACGTCGCGGTCGGCGATGTACCAGATGAACGCCGCGGTGGCACGCCAGATCCTGCGTGCGATGAAGGGGTGAACGGCGCGTCGCTGCCGGTGCCGATCGCAGGTCGGTTGCTCGTCGCGACCCCGGAGTTGGTGGATCCGAACTTCTCCCACACGGTCGTCCTGCTGTTGGCCGTGCGGCCGGAGGGTGTGCTGGGGATCGTGTTGAACCGGCCGAGCGACCGCCGGGTCGACGAGGTGTTGCCGCGTTGGTCGGCACGTGTCGCGGCGCCGTCGGTCGTGTTCTTCGGCGGTCCGGTCGCCTTGGACACGGTGGTGGGCCTGTCGGCGAGCGGCGCGGTCGACCTCGACGATGCGTATTTCGACGACATCACCCTCGACGACGACGGGTCGTCCGACATCAGGCTTTTCGCCGGTTCGGCGGGGTGGGGCCCCGAGCAGCTCGAGGACGAGATCGCGGATGGATCGTGGTGGGTGTTCGACGCCGAACCGGGTGACGTGACCACGTCTGACCCCGAGACGCTGTGGCAGCGGGTGCTGCGCCGCCAGGTGGGCATGACGTCGTGGTTCGCCCTCGCAACGGCGGATCCTGCGTACAACTGAGGGCCCGAGGGCCCCGGCGAGCGCCGGCGGGACCCGAACACGGGTGACCGTGGCGGTAGAATCGACGATTCCCATCAGCCGACAGGAGTACCCCAGTGAGCGACGTCACGATCGGGCTCGGGCGGACCGCACGATCCGCGTGGAGTCTGGATGACCTATCGATCGTGCCGACGCGCCGGACCCGTGACGCGGAGCTCGTCGACATCTCCTGGGAGGTCGAGGCGTTCCGACTCGAACTGCCGTTTCTCGCCGGACCGTTGGATGCCGTCGTGTCCCCGGAATCCGCGGCCGAGATCGACAGGCTCGGCGGCGTGGCCGTCCTCGACCTCGAGGGGTTGTGGGCGCGCCACGAGGATCCGCGTCCGATCATCGACCGGGTCGCCGGCTCTGATGACGCCACCGCGCTCGAGGTGCTCCGAAAGGCGATGGAAGCCCCGATCGACCCGGACCTCGTCGGGCAACGGATCAAGGAACTGCGGGCTGCGGGGATCGTCTCGGCCGGCGCGGTGACCCCGCAGCGGACGATCGACCTCGCCGAGGTGATCGTCGCCGCCGAACTCGACCTGTTGTTGCTCGCGGGGACGGTCGTCTCCGCCGAACATGTCACCGACGACGAACGTGAACCGCTCGATCTGAAGACCTTCGTCCGGCGTTTCGACGTGCCGGTGATCGTCGGGGGCTGTACCAGCCACCGCTCGGCCTTGCACCTGATGCGGACCGGTGCCGCCGGTGTGCTCGTCGGTGGCGCGGCGACCTCGGACGCCGTGAACGCGCGCGTCCTCGGGATCGGTCTCCCCCAGGCGACCGCGATCGCGGATGTCCGCGCGGCTCGCCGGCGTCACCTGGAGGAAACCGGCGTGTACGTCCAGATCATCGCTTCGGGCCCCTTGCACACCGGCGGTGACATCGCGAAGGCGATCGCGTGCGGAGCCGATGCGGTGTTGCTCGGCCCGCCGCTCGCGGCCGCGAGCGATTCGGCGGCACGCGGCGCGCTCTGGGGTCAGGGAGCCGTCCACCAGCGTCTCGGCCGTGGTGGCGTCGAACACCTCGATCCGGTCGGGACGCTCGAGGAGATCCTCATCGGCCCGGCGCGTGACCAGGACGGCGTGACGAACCTGTTCGGGGCGTTGCGGGCGACGATGGCGATGTGCGGCCTGCGATCGCTCGCGGAGCTGCGCAAGGCCGACCTCGTCGTGAACGCGGGTCGTACGGTGGGAGGGCCCACTCGATGAGCGGGGACGCATCACCCGATCAGGTGGTGCTGGTCGTCGACTTCGGGGCGCAGTACGCACAACTGATCGCCCGCCGAGTACGCGAAGCCCACGTGTACTCCGAGATCGTGCCGAACACGATCACCGCTGCCGAGGTCGCCGACCGCAAGCCGGCCGGTCTGATCTTCTCGGGCGGTCCGGCTTCGGTGCACGTCGACGGCGCCCCCGGGATCGACCCGGGTGTGTTCGACCTGGGTGTCCCGATCTTCGGGATCTGTTACGGGGCGCAACTCATCGCCCGGGATCTCGGTGGCACCGTCGAACGCACCGGGCGAGGCGAGTACGGCAGGACCACGTTGTCGGTCCGTGGCGCCGACGGTTCGGCCGGTCGTGGCGGCCCGGTCGATGGTTCCACGGTCTGGATGAGCCACTTCGATTCGATCTCGCGGGCTCCCGAAGGGTTCGAGGTGACCGCATCGACCCCCGAGGCGCCGGTCGCGGCCATGCACGACAAGGCACGGCGGATCCTCGCGGTCCAGTTCCACCCCGAGGTGGTGCACACCGATGACGGCCGGTCGGTGTTCGAGTCGTTCCTCTTCGACACCTGTGGGTGCGAGCCGACGTGGTCGATGCATTCGTTCGTCGACACCCAGGTCGAGGCGATCCGGGATCGGGTGGGAGATGCGACCGTGATCTGCGGGCTCTCGGGGGGCGTCGACTCATCCGTCGCCGCGGCGCTGGTGCATCGAGCGATCGGCGATCAACTCACCTGCGTGTTCGTCGACCACGGACTTCTGCGGGCTGGTGAAGCCGAACAGGTGGTCGACACGTTCCGGACCCATCAGCACATGCGGCTGATCGACGTCGATGCATCGGCGACCTTCCTGGAGCGTCTCGCCGGTGTGACGGAACCCGAAGCGAAACGCAAGGCGATCGGCGAGCTGTTCATCCGGACGTTCGAAGAAGCGGCGGCCGGCATCGCAGGCGCGAAGTTCCTGGTCCAGGGGACGTTGTACCCCGATGTGATCGAGTCGGGGACCGACTCCGCGGCGGTGATCAAGAGTCACCACAATGTCGGCGGTCTGCCCGAGGACATGGACTTCGAGTTGGTCGAACCGCTCCGCAACCTGTTCAAGGACGAGGTGCGCGCCCTTGGAACCGAACTCGGTCTTCCCGACGAGATCGTCTGGCGCCAGCCGTTCCCGGGGCCCGGGCTCGCGGTCCGGATCATCGGGGAGGTGACCGCCGAGACGGTCGCGATCCTCCAGGAGGCCGACGCGATCGTCCGTGCCGAGAT
>JAFDWI010000045.1 GCA_018268545.1 Actinomycetota bacterium | reverse complement strand
CATCCGGCCCTGGATCGGGTATCTCATGATCGTCGAAGAAACGACGAAGACGACCGACCCGAAACACCTCATGTCCGGGAAGGCGATACCGCCGGGCATGGCGGTCGACCCGGTCTTCGATGGGATGAGTTATGCCGAGCGGTACGCCACTGCGTTCAAGCGTCTCGATCAGGAACGAATGCTCGACGCGACCTGTGTGGCGATCACGAGCGGGCCCGACACGTATTCCTACCCCAGCAACTGGCTCTCGTTCAACGGGTTCGCGGCGCAGCTCTGGGGACGGTGCCAGCAGGTACTTGCCGTTCTCCGATAGGCGAAGCGCGTCTGAATGCACGGGTCCCGGGGGTTCTCCAGTGGTGTGTCTTTCAATTGGCGGCGTGGGATCGGCGACGATCCGTTCCGGATGTGAGGACGCAGGAGGAAGGCGCACACGTAGCGTGCGCCGACGACGAGGACGACGCAGGCGGCCGCGTAGCGTCGCCGAGACCCGGCGAATCAATTGGAAGACGCACCACTAGGATTCCCCGATGCTGATCTCCACCTCCATCGACCTTCCCGGCTACGACATCGAGGCCACCCTCGGTGAAGTCTTCGGGCTCACCGTCCGTTCCCGCAACATCGGCGCGGGTTGTGTTGCCGGTCTTCGTTCGATCGGGGGCGGTGAGATCCCAGAGTTCACGAAACTGCTGTCGCAGAGTCGGAACGAGGCGATGGCCCGCATGGTCGAACAGGCTCGCCTGTTGGGCGGAAACGCGATCATCGCGATGCGTTTCGACTCCGGCGCGATCGGCCAGTGGAGCGAGATCTGCGCCTACGGCACCGCCGTCTGGGCGAAGCCCGTCACCGAGTACGCACAGCAGCAGAACGCAGCGATCATCTCCAGCGGCGCGACGCCACAGCAACAGCCGTACGCGAAGAATGTGAGCGAGTGGGTTCCGACTCAGCCCTGACGGGCCGCGACCGTCGTTGCGACAGCCCCGGCGCGTCGATCGGATCGATCGCTCAGGTCGCCGGTTCGAGTCGGTAGTCGGGGAAGTTGCCGAACGCGCGCTCGGCGGCCGGCCCTTCAGTGACCGCATGGACCAGGAGCTCACCGCCGACGAACGCGCCGCGCCACGATGCGCCGCGGCCACCGAAGGGCTCGGCGCGGTCCCCTCGTGAACGGGTCTTGTTGATCCCGACCTTGAACGCCTGGACCTGCGCGGCCAACCGTTGTGCGGTCTGGGGGTCGTCGCACGCCACCGACGACACGAGGGCGCCGTTCGACGCGTTCATGCCGGCTAGCAGATCTGCCTCGGTGTCCACGGCGATGACCGTGTCGACCGGGCCGAAGGGCTCGGCGTGGTGCAGTGGGGAGGAGCGTGGCGGGTCGTACATGGCCATCGGCGCGAGGTATGCCGAGGTGTCCTGGCCGTCGATGAACGCCCCGTTCGCGAGATCGCCGCGGTACAACGGGACGGCGCCGTGGTCGATCGTGGCCGCGATCTTGGCCTCGAGGTCGGCGACCTTCGCGGCATTGATCAGCGGGCCGAAATCGAGGGAGGGAGGCGCATCGTCGTCGGAAGCGACGGCGAGAGGGTGCCCGAACCGCAGGTCCGTGAGCACGGGCAGGTACATCGCGAGGAATCGATCGAACAGGGAGCGTTGCACCACGTAGCGCGGATAGGCCGTGCAACGTTGTTTGCCGTAGGCGAATCCCTTGCGGATCTGGTCGGCCAAGGTGTCCCAGTCCGAGAACTCCCATATTCCCCAGGTGTTCAGCCCCTCCTGTTCGAGGATGTGGGGCCGGTTGGTGTTGGCGAGTTGCGACGCGATCTGCCCGCCGGTGTCGCGACCGCCGACGAAGGAGACGCAACCGATCTCGGGTGAGTTCACCAGGACTGGCGAGAGGTCACTGCCACTTCCCGACACCAGCGTGAAGGGCAGGCCCTCGTCGGCGGCGAGCGCGACGGCCAACGTCAGGGCGTTCACGCCACCGTCGGTCGGCGACTTCGCGATCACTGCGTTGCCTGCCAGTGCCTGGACCAACATGGCATGCACCAGAACCGACAGCGGGTAGTTCCACGAAGCGATGTTCGACACCGGGCCCGGCAACGGGCGCCGTCCGGTGAGCATCCCGTCGATCTCGTCGCAGTACCACTCGACCCCGGAGATGGTCCGGTTGACGCCGTCGGCGGCCTGGTCCCACGGCTTGCCGATCTCCCAGACCAGCAGCAGCGTGAGCAGGTCGCGGTGCTCGTCCAAGCGTGCCAACGCCCGCTGGACCCGTTCGCGACGTTCCGCCAGCGGGACGCGCCGCCAGTTGTCGTGGGCGGCGACCGTGGCATCCATCGCGAGACGTGCCGTGGCGGGATCGAGCATCGGTGGCCCGACGATCGCGCTCGCGTCGACCGGCGAGGTCGCGGCCTGTGGGGTGCCCTCGTCGCGCCACTCGCCGGCCCAGAGGTTGTTCAGGCGATCGACGCCGAACGCATCGGGGGCGGCCGAGCGTGCCCGCTCGAACGCATCGGCGAACGTGTGGCCTGCTTTGATGTGCAATCCGCTGTTGGTAGTGGTCACGCACGTAGCGTAATCACGGCCCGATCCGTGGCACCCGGTCCCTGACGATGTGTCAGATCACGGTCGCCGCCGGGTGCGCACCCGATCCGAAGCCCACGGGAATGCTCCTGTGGAGCGCCCTGGGGCAGACTGGTGACAATGCCACGTGACGGACACGGGTCGAGCGACTGGTCGACCCGACGGACCAAGGGCTCGTCGGCTCGTCGCGTGCTCGATGCCGCAACCCGTTCCGAGGCCGAGAAGCAGCGGCTCATCCGTGCGTCGAACTGGCGGACACCGATCATCGTCGATGTGTCCCTCGGGGTGATCATCGGCATCGTCGGCCTCGTCGCGGCCATTATGTGGGCGCCGCTCCCGGGAGGTGCGATCGGGGCGGCGGGGTTGACCTATGCGGTCATGGCGATCAGCCGTGGCCGCCGCTGGGCGAAGATCCGGGCAGCCGAGTTCGAGCCATCAGATAGCGATTGACGAGCCGCGTCGTGGACGAGTCGTGGTCGGCGACCGCTCCGGCTTCGAACTCGTCGATGATCGCGACCGCGAGCTTCTTTCCGAGCTCCACCCCCCACTGGTCGAACGAATCGATACCCCAGATCGTTCCCTGGACGAACACCTTGTGCTCGTACGCGCCGATCAATGCCCCCAACGAGTAGGGCGTCAATGCATCGGCGATCAGCGTCGAGGTCGGCCGGTTTCCTTCGCAGACCCGGTGCGGATTGTCCGAACGTTGGCCGAAGGCGAGCGCTTCGGCCTGGGCGATCAGGTTCGCGATCAGCAGGTCGTGATGATTCCCGAGTGGATTCCGCGTCGTCAGGAAGCCGATGAGGTCCGCCGGGATGAGCCGGGTCCCCTGATGGATGAGTTGGTAGAAGGCGTGTTGGCCGTTGGTGCCCGGCTCGCCCCACACGATCGGTCCGGTCGTCGTGGGGACCGGACGGCCGTCTTCGGTGACGTGCTTGCCGTTGGATTCCATCTCGAGCTGCTGGAGGTACGCGGGGAATCGCTTGAGGTACAGCTCGTAGGGGAGGACCGCGTGGGTCTGCGCGTCGTGGAAGTTCGAGTACCAGACGCCGAGCAGCGCCATCAGCACCGGGATGTTCGCCTCCAGGGGAGCGGTCCGGAAATGCGTGTCCATCGCATGGAATCCGGCGAGAAAGTCGGCAAAACCCTCCGCGCCGATGGCGATCATCAACGACAGGCCGATCGCGGAGTCGACCGAATAGCGACCCCCGACCCAATCCCAGAAGCCGAACATGTTGGCCGTGTCGATCCCGAACTCGGTGACGAGCTCGGCATTGGTGGAGACCGCGACGAAGTGGTCGGCGACGGCGGCGGTGTCGCCGCCGTACGCGGCCAGCAGCCAGTCGCGGGCCGTACGGGCGTTGGTCAGGGTCTCCAGGGTCCCGAAGGTTTTCGACGCGACGATGAACAGCGTCGATTCCGGGTCGAGGTCGCGGGTCGCCTCGGCGAAGTCGGTGCCGTCGATGTTGGACACGAAGCGGAACGCGATGGCGCGATCCGAGTACGACCGGAGGGCCTCATAGGCCATGACCGGCCCGAGGTCGGACCCGCCGATCCCGATGTTGACGACCGCGGTGATCCGCTTGCCGGACCTTCCGGTCCACTCGCCGTCGCGGACGCGGGTCGCGAACGTCCCCATCCGGTCGAGCACCTCGTGGACCTCCGCGACCACGTCGACGCCGTCGACGACCAACGAGTCGGACCGGGGCCGCCGGAGCGCGGTGTGCAGTACGGCGCGGTCCTCGGAGACGTTGATGTGATCGCCTCGGAACATCGCCTCGATGCGTGGTTCGAGGCCCGCGGCGCGTGCGAGGGCGACCAGCAGCGAGAGCGTGTCGTCGGTGACGCGGTGTTTCGAGAAGTCGAGTTCCCATCCGCCGCCTTCGGCGACGAGCCGATTTCCCCGGTCGGGGTCATCGGCGAACAGCGTGGTGAGGGTCGTCTCGGCCATGTCGGCCGCGTGGCGTCCCAGCGCAGCCCATTCGGGGGTGTCGGTGATCATGGGTTCTCCTCGGTTGTCGGGGCCGGATCGAGCCAGCCGCCCAGGTCGCGGACGAGGCCGTCGGACTCCGGTGGGCCCCACGACCCCCGCGGGTAGGTCCGGACCGGCACCGTGTCGTCGAGGATCGGGTCGACGATCCGCCACGCGGCTTCGACCGCGTCCTGTCGGGCGAACAGCGACTGGTCGCCGGCGAGCGCGTCGCCGAGCAGACGCTCATAGGGTGGTTTGGCGTCGATGTGGTGGGACTCGACCTTCAACTCGACCGATTGCCCGACCATCGCCTCGCCGGGCACCTTCGATCGTGCGCCGATCGCGATCTCCTGGTCCGGATTCACCCGGAACCGCAGGTAGTTCCGACCGCCGATGTCGTGGTCCGCGAACACCACCTGCGGCGGCTGCTTGAACTGTGCGACGACTTCAGTGACCGTGCGCGGCAGGTACTTTCCGGCGCGGATCACGATCGGCACGTCGGCCCACCGCCAGTTGTCGATCATGAGACGCACGGCGGTGAAGGTCTCGCGTGCCGATCCGGTCGCAACGCCGGGTTCGTCGCCGTAGCCGTCGTACTGGCCGCGCACGGTTTCGTTGACCGAGATGGGTCGGATCGACTTGAGCAGTGCGGTCTTCGCGTCGCGTCGGGCTTCGGGGTTCTCGCTCGAGGGGGGTTCCATCGTGAGGATCGCGAGCAACTGCAGCATGTGGTTCTGCACGACGTCGCGCGTGGCACCCACCGCGTCGTAGAACGCGCCCCGATCGGCGACGCCGAAGTTCTCGGCCATCGTGATCTGGATGCTCGCTACGTAGTTGCGGTTCCAGACCGGTTCGAGAAAGGTGTTCCCGAACCGGAAGAACAGGACGTTCTGGACGGGCTCCTTCCCCAGGTAATGGTCGATCCGGAAGATCCGACTCTCGGGAAACACCTCGTGCAGCGTCTCGTTGAGTTTGCGGGCCGAGTCGGCGTCGTGGCCGAAGGGCTTCTCGCAGATGACCCGGGCGTTCTTCGCACAACCGGACCGGTCGAGGCCTTCGGCGACCGTGGCGAACAACGACGGCGGGATCGCCAGATAATGCAGGGGTGCCTGTGCATCGCCCAACGTCGTTCGCAGCTTCGTGAAGGTCTCGTCGTCGGTGTAGTCACCCGCCACGTACGCCAGGAGTCCGGCGAGCCGGCCGAACACGTCCTCGTCGATCGTCTCGTGCTCGGCGATGCTGGCGCGGGCCCGCGCAACGAGTTGATCGACCGTCCAGTCGTCCACCGCGACGGCCACGATCGGGAGATCGATGCCGTCGCGACGCACCAGTTGGTAGAGCGCCGGGAAGATCTGTTTGTAGGCGAGATCGCCGGTCGCTCCGAAGAAGACGAACGCGTCGGACCCGGTCACGATTTCGCTCCCTCACCTGCCGCTGCCGGCTTTTCGTCGTGTCCGCCGAACTCGTTGCGCATCGCGGAGAGGATGCGGTTCGCATAGTCGTCGTCGCCTCGGGAGGAGAAGCGGGCGAACAGGGCGGTCGCGAGCACGGGCGCCGGAACGCCCTCGTCGATCGCCGCGTCGAGGGTCCACCGTCCCTCGCCCGAGTCCGACACCCGTCCGGCGAACTTCGACAGCGTCGGGTCCTCGAGCATCGCATCCGCGGTCAGGTCGAGCAGCCAGGAGGCGATCACCGACCCGCGTCGCCAGACTTCGGTGACCTCGGCGAGATCGAGGTCGTAGCGGTAGTGCTCGGGATGCTCCAGAGGTGTGGTCTCGGCATCGGGGGCGGTCGTCGTTGCACCGATGTTCGCACCCGCGAGGATGTTGAGGCCCTCGGCGTATGCGGCCATCAGCCCGTATTCGATGCCGTTGTGCACCATCTTGACGAAGTGGCCGGCGCCATGGGGACCGCAGTGGAGCCAGCCGTGTTCGGCGGTGCTGTCCGGTGCACCGTGACCATCGGCACGGCCGCGGGTCCGCTCGATGTCGCCGATACCCGGCGCGAGGGTCTCGAAGATCGGGCGCATGCGTTCGACGGCTTCGTCCTGTCCGCCGACCATCATGCAGTAGCCGCGTTCGTATCCCCAGACCCCGCCGGACGTTCCGACATCGAGGTAGTTGATGCCCGACTTCTCGAGCGCCTGACCACGGCGGATGTCGTCGTGGTAGCGCGAGTTCCCCCCGTCGATCAGGGTGTCGCCTTTGGTCAGGAGCGGTGTCAGCTCGGCCGCGACGGATTCGACGACCCCTGCAGGCACCATCATCCAGATGTTGCGGGGTGCCTCGAGCGACGCGACGAGCTCGGCGAGCGTGTGTGCGCCGACGGCGCCGTCGGCCGCGAGTGCATCGACCGCGGTGGCGTCGGGGTCGTACACCGCGCATCGATGGCCAGCGTCCATGAGGCGACGGACCATGTTCGCCCCCATGCGTCCCAACCCGATCATTCCCAGTTCCATCGAACGCTCCGTTCCGGCCACCCGTTTGGTTGTCGACTCCGATGATGCCTCAAGCGATGCCGTCCTCGTCGACGATCAGATGCCACGCGTCGAGGCAGTCTTCGCAGCGGTAGACGACGATGTCGCCCGGCGGGAACACACCGTCCTCGTCGGGGTGGGTCAGCAGGTGCGCGGTCCCGCCACAATCGATGCAGTCGATCGTCTCGGGAACGGTGTCCTTGCTCGGAGCCATCGGCGTCATGGATACCATGTGCGTGGTGCGAGTGGTGGCCGGAACCGCGCGGGGTCGCAAGCTCGTCGCCCCCGATGGGCGCGATGTCCGCCCGACGACCGATCGCGTGCGTGAGGCGACCGCCAACGCGCTGGCGTCGATGGGCGCGAT
>JAFDWI010000044.1 GCA_018268545.1 Actinomycetota bacterium | reverse complement strand
TTTTCGATCATTGTGCGCAGTTGTCGGGTGGCGAGTTGGCGATGGCGCGGTTGTTGCCGGCGTTGCGTTCCACGGTCGATCCGCTGGTGATCCTCGGCGAGCACGGTCCGCTCGAGGGGGTGCTCGCCGAGGGCGATCTTCCTGTCGAGGTGCTCGAGCTCGATGCCGACCTCGCGCACACCCATCGCGACGACGTGTCGATGTGGCGGACGGGGCCGGCAACGGTGTTGTCGGTGAGCGCCGCGGTTGCCGGGCTGGCCCGGCGCCTGCGCGAGTTGCGCCCCGATCTGGTGCACACCAATTCGCTCAAGGCGGCGTTGATCGGTGGGGTCGCGGGGCGTCTGGCGGGCGTGCCGGTGGTGTGGCACATCCGTGACCGTACGGCTTCGGACTACATGCCAACGAGCGCGATCCACCTGGTTCGCAACGCGGCACGGGTGTTGCCTTCGGCGATCATCACGAACTCCGACACGACCCGCCGGGCGTTGGGGGTTGCATCGGCGACCGTCGTGCCGAGCCCGGTCGATGTGCGGGCGATCGCGGCGGCTGCTGCTGCGGTGGGTGATCGGCCCGACGCCGACGCCGATTCCGACACCGGCGGGCGGCGCCCGGTTCGTTTCGTGATGGTGGGCCGGTTGTCGCCGTGGAAGGGCCAGGACGTGTTCGCCGAGGCGTTCGCGCGTGCGTTCCCCACGGGCGACGAGACGGCCGTGTTGGCCGGTGCGGCGTTGTTCGGCGAAGACGATTACGAGCAGCAGCTTCGTTGGTTCGTCGAGCAGCTCGGACTCGGTGACCGTTTGCAGATCATCGGTCATGTCGACGATGTGCCGCGGCTGCTGGCCGACTCCGATGTATTGGTCCATGCTTCCACGGTGCCCGAGCCGTTCGGTCAGGTGATCGTGGAGGGTATGGCGGCGGGGTTGGCGGTGGTGGCCGCGGCGGTGGGTGGCCCGGCCGAAGTGATCACCGAGGGGGTGGACGGGTTGTTGTTTCCGCCCGGTGATGTCGACGCGTTGTCGGTCGTGCTGGCCAAGTTGGCGGGTGATCCGGCCTTGCGTGAGCGCCTCGGTGCCGCGGGCCGCGAACGTGCGAAGGATTTCACCCCGGCTCGGGTCGCCCCGCTCGTCGAAGCGGTGTATCGGTCAACTTTGGGTGGCCGCGCTCAACGGTGATTTTTGCGTTCGACGACCGAGTCGAACAGGTCGACGAATTTCGGTGTCATCGCTTCGAGCGAGAAAGTTTCGGCAAACCCCAACGCGTTGTCGGCGTAGCGTTTCGGGTCGGCGCGCATCGGTGCGAGCACGTCGGCGAGCGCGTGGCGTGTCGGGTCCCAGATCGCTCCCGCGTGGTGTGCCACGACGTCGTCGGCGCACCCGACACCTGGCGTGACGAGCGTCGGTCGTGGCGACAAGGAGCTTGTCGCATCCTTTTCGGGGTCGGCTCCTCGGAGGAATCCGATGACGAACGCACGGTCGGGGATGTGGCGGGCACGTCGGTATGCCACCCGCCGTGCGGCATCGACCTTTCCACGTGGTGTCGGGCCAGGGCATCAATGCCCGTGGTTAGTCGTCTACGTGTCTGAGGACCGACGCGGGGATGCCGACGGCGATGACACCGGAGAGGAGGTCGTGGGTCACCACGGCGTTGGCGCCGACGACCGTCCGGTCGCCGATCGTGACGCCACGGGTGACGGTGACCTTCGTCGCGAGCCAGCAGTCTCGACCGATGGTCACCGGGGTGACCCGGTTGGTCCCAGACGAAGGCGGTTGGTCAGGGTCGTGGTCGTGGTCGCGGATCGAAACGAGTTCGGCGCAGAACGTGCCGGGTCCGATGTCGATTGATTCGCGTGCTGCGATCGTCGTGTGGTGCCCGATGAAGGCGCCGTCGCCGAGCCGCAATACCGCTCCACGAGCTGCTGCGATCGTCACGCCGTCGTCGATCTCGCAGGCGTTCCCGATGATGACGGTCGCGCCAGGTTCGAGCCGCCACCGGACACCACGCCCGACGCGCACGTTGCGCCCGACTCGGACCTCTGGGCGTGTCGACGCGAGGACGCCACGTACGTGCATGGCCTTGCCGCGCAGCGAGTTGCGGGCCTGGGTCGTGGTCGGCAGTCCGCTCACTCGACCGGCCGATCGACGGGGGCGATGGTTGAACTCATGCGAAGATACGGTCGACTGGCCGATCTCGCACGAACAGAAGCGTATCTCGCGACGAGGGCGGTGGGCTGCTCGTGGCGGCCGGGGTACTGTCAACTCGGAGGCGCGGACCAGGGTCGTGTCGTGCGGCGCGCAACGCTTCACAGGTGTAGTCGAGACGGTCCACGACACGTATGCGAGCATCGCGGATCGGTTGTTGCTTGCCACGGGTGTGCCCCGGGTGGGCGTGCGAGTTGGCCACCGTGAGCCTCGCGCGGACGGTAGCGCCTATCCCTTCGTCGGCGCAGCGGACCACGGAGGTGGGCGGTGTCCAGCATGGACGAGACTGGTAGCGTTCCAGGGGATGACGCACGAGGGAGTGACGGGTCAACCGCTGCCCGCCGGGCTCGAATTGCTCGTCGCGTCGGCCGCGCACGGCCACACCGACCCGGTGAGTCATGAAGTGATCCAACTCGACGGCCTGTTTGTGAGATCCGAGGCGGCGTGACCGAGGCTTCGAATACAGCCCCTCGGGTCTCGGTGGTCATTGCCACCTACGAGCGTCCCGACGCCCTCGAGCGCTGCCTGGAACACTTGCGGGCACAGTTGGAGCCGGTTTGGGAGACGATCGTCGTCGACGCGTCGCCGACCTCGTCCACGAAAGATGTTTGTGACCGCTTTCCTGAAGTTCGCTATATCCGAAATGACGCAGGCATCGGAACGCTCCCTCTCTCGCGCAAGATCGGCGCCGAAGCGTCGAGCGGCGACATCATCGCGTTCATCGATGACGACGCGTTCGCCGACCCAGGTTGGTCCCGAAATCTTGTCGAAGCCTACGGTCCGGGAATCGGGGGCGTCGTCGGCCAGGCACGAAACGATGTCGCGGGTGAAACCTCCCGGGGTGCCGACGAGGTAGGCCGGCTGTATCCCGATGGGCGGATGACGGCGAACTTCGCTGCCGACACGGGTGGGGTGGTCGACGTCGACCACATGATCGGGTGCAACATGTCGGTATCGAGAGAGGCGCTTGATCAGATCGGTGGCGTTCCGCAATGGCCCTCAGGTATCGAGGCGCTCGGCGAAGACCTCCTGCTGTCATTGCGGCTTCGCCAGTGGGGTTGGCGGCTGGTGTTCGCGCCTCGAGCGGGCGTTCTCCACATCGGGGCGCCCCAGCACACGGGCCGGCGCTTTGGCGTTCGATACCAGGCTCGTGGCGCCCGGAACCGTGTTCTCGTGTTGTGCGCTGTGTACGGGCCAGGGTCGAGCTATGTGAGGGGCATGGTGGTCCATACCCTCGCAGAGAGTGGTGGAAGCGCGGTTCACCAGATCGGTGGCGCGGTGCTCCGGTTTGGCGCGTCGGCTGCAGGCCTTGCTCGCGGCCTCTACGTCGGAATCCGGTACCGTCGAACGGCTGGCTGCAAGTAAGGGTCAGCGGGTTCGGGGGGCTGACGAGCGGCGCGTTGCGACGAGGTTGGTGTAGATCTCTTCGTAGGAAGCCACGACAGACTCCCAGCTGTACACGCGAGACTGCGCAAGGCCCCGGGCAGCGATGTCGACTCGCTCGTCGGAGTCGCGGAGTAGCCGAAGCAACGTGGGTCCGAGGTCGTCGGCGGCGCAGATCACTCCGTACTTGCCATCTCCGAGCACTTCGCGGGCACCTACGTTTGGCGTCGCAACGACTGCGGTGCCCGATGCCATGGCTTCGATGTAGGGAACACCGAATCCCTCGTAGGTGCTGGGCAGACAGAACACCCAGGCGCGCCGGTAGCGATCGGCAAGTTCGTCGTCGTTCAGGCGGCCGAGTACTTCGACACCGGGTGCTTCCGGTGCATCGGAGCACACCATCCAGAGCTTCGCGTCGGGGATCGACGGGCGGATCTCTCGTTCGAAGATCTCCATGAGGAGTTTGCCGCGTTTGCGGTTCTCGTAGGTGCCGACGAACAGGATGGTCGGGTCGCAAGCGCGTGAGTCGTCGTCGGCGGGTCGGAAGAGCTGCGTGTCGACGCCGTTCGGGATGATCGTCTTCACCCACGGGTACCACCGCTTGGTGTTCGCGGACACGAGCACGGTTCGGTCTGCGACGAATGTTGCGAGCACTTCGGCGAGTCCGAGCATGAACATTCGCACCCGGCCGACGGCCCCGTGGATGTGCAGGGCCTCGGCGAAACACGAGCCGTGCATGGTTCGCACGTGCGGTGGGCGCGCCTTGCCCATCATCCAGTAGTCGTCGCCTGCGGCGTGGAACACGTCGAAGTCCGACAGGTCGATGCGCCGTAGTGCGAACGCCCAGCGGAACGTGGCGAGCGGCTTGTCGACCTTGACTTTGACGTGGTGGTAGATGGCGTCATCGGGTTTGGCACACGGGCTGAACATGGTGACGTCGTGCCCGGCTCGGCTCATGGCCTGGGCGAGCCCGTGGGCCTGGTAGCCGGCGCCGATCTTCGACTCCGAAGGCAGGTAGTACGAGCTCATCGCAATGCGAAGGGGGCGATCATGCGATGATTCGGGCCGCTCGGTCATGGTGTTGCTGCACCCGTCGGGGCCGGCCTTCCGGGGTGGTGGCGGACCGAATCGTAGATCTGCTCGTATTGCGCAGCGATGTTCTGCCACCGGAACTGCTCGGCGGTGAGTTTGGCGTTCGCGACGAGACGGTCCCGCAACGCGGTGTCGTCGAGCACGCGTGTGATCGCATGTGCCATCGCGCCGGCGTCTTCGGGTGGGATGACAATTCCGTTCTCGCCGTCGTGCACGAACTCGGGTACGCCGCCCACAGCCGTGGCGATCACCGGTGTGCCTGCTGCCATCGCTTCGACGTTCACGATCCCGAACGGTTCGTGGCGTGAGGGCAACACGAACACGGCCGCGCCGGCGAACCAGCGTGTCGTGGTGGCCCTGTCGGTGCGCCCGACCAGGTGCACGCGTTCCGAAAGGCCGAGGCGCGCTACCTGGCTGCGAAGCGACTCGGTCTCGGCGCCGTCGCCAGCGATCACCAGGTCGAGGTCGCCGGCGCGGCTTGCGGCCAATGACGCGAAGGCATCGATCAGCACGTCGAAGCCCTTCTGGCGAACATGTCGGCCGAGCGCGAACACGTACGGGCGTGGATGGTCCATCGGCGCAGCGTCACGGAATTCCTCGACGTCGACACCGTTGTAGATGACGTGGCCGCGGTCGCCGAGTGACCGACCAAACCATCCTTCGGCTTCGTGCAATGTCGCTGCCGAGCATGCGGTGACCGCGTCGGCGTTCTTGAGCAGGTCGCGAAGGCATGACCGCAGATGTGGACTCCGGCCGAACACGTCTGACGCGTCCATCGTGAGCTCACCTTGCAGGGTGACGACGAGTGGGATGCCCAGCGCGCGAGCCGCCCGCGCCCGGTAGGCGGCTGCGTGGCTGACGCATTGGATGTGGATTATCTCGGGGGCGAAACGCCGGTATTCGGCGATGAGCTGGCGTGTGAGAACTAGCGCGGCACAACGTGCAAGCAGACCACGCACACCTGGCGTATCGGCCGTTCGGAAGACCCGGCGCGATACGTCGACCCCCTCGACACGTTCGTATTGAGGTAGTGACTTTGGCCAACGCATCGTCGAAACGAGGACCGGGTGGCCGTCAGACGAGAGGGTTCGGGCCAGTTTGGCTGTCAACTCCTCGACGCCGCCCAGGGATGGTGCGTACGCGCTCGGAGCTAATACAAGGCGTCGCGTCACCTCGCCGTCGGTGCCCGAACGCCTACCCCCGCGGGCACAGCTGATGGAATCATGGCTCGACAACATCGGCTACCTGAGTTGTTTCTTGGCACGTATGCGGGTGACCACCGGCCTCACCCAGGGGCCAGGGACCCGGAGGAGAAGTAGGGCGGCGTACAGCGCAGACTGTGCAGATCGCTGATCTCGCGGTTCGTTACGAAGCGCATTCCGCAGATGGTCGCCGCCCCCACCATAGAGGTAAATCATC
>JAFDWI010000043.1 GCA_018268545.1 Actinomycetota bacterium | reverse complement strand
TACGCGGCCGCCTGCGTCGTCCTCGTCGTCGGCGCACGCTACGTGTGCGCCTTCCTCCTGCGTCCTCGCATCCGGAGCGGATCGTCGCCGATCCCACGCCGCCAATTGAAAGACACACCACTAGGACCGCCGATCCCGTGTTGCGAGAAGATTTTCCTGCGACCGTCGGGACCTGGCCCGGTAGGGTTGCCCGCGTGGACGGTCGGCTCCGGGTTGATCCCGTGAACGTGGCATGCGGCATGGCTCGTGTCCCGGTCGCGGTGACCCACTGATCCGGGGTGCGGCCCGACGTGACCCGAGCGACCGAACCCGGATCGTCACGGTCGACCCCGGTGTTCGACTATGTGACCCGGATCGATCCGGCGTTGTCGACGTTCGGTTGGAAGATCGTCGGCCTGGCGCACCTGGCGATGATCCTTCCCGTCCTCGGGGCGTTCCTTCCCCGCGACGCGCCGACGAACTGGCCGTGGGTCGGGGCCGTCTGTGTCGTGGTCGTGAGCATCGCTCTCGCGAACGTCGGCTGGTTCCGGAGGATGGTCCGCTCCGACGGATACGTGTCACCGCCGGCATGGATCGTGTTGTGCGAACTCCTCGTTGCCACGGTCGCCGCGGCAGCGATGTGTTACGCGATCGGTGGTGTCACCGGCATCTATCGACCGGTCGTGTTCGTCCCGATGTTACTGGTCGCGATGATGGGGAACCGGTGGATGATCCTCGTCACGTGGTTCACCGCGGTCGTCGCCGTGTCGGTCGCCGCGGTCGCTTCGGGGTCCGTCGACGAGGGCGCGGTCTCGTTGGTGTTCACCTACGGCGTGGTCTGGGGGATCGCCGCGATCATGGTGCACCTGTTGGCGATGTCCGCGTTGCAATCCGACGACCAGATGGCGGGCCTGGTCGATGCCGCGGGCATCGCAGCGCAGGCGAACACGCTCGAGGAAGGGGTCGAACGGCTCCTTCCGCTGGTTGCCGATTGGGCCGGTGCGGCACGAGCCGCGGCGTACCACGCCGAAGCCGATGCTGTGACGGCCGCGCTGTCCGGCCGTGTCGAATTGATCGGGCGCCAACCGGAGACGGCACAGCTCGAGGCCCCGACCTCGGATGAGTTCGTCGAAGCGCACGCGAACCGTGGGGTGATACTCCACGCCGATCGAGCAATGCTGGTGGCCGAGTCCGGCGACGGGGAAGTGCTCGCGATCGTTCTCGAGGGCCTGGGGCAACCTTCGTACGACCGGCTCATGGTGCAGTTCAACCTCGAACGGATGGTGATGCAGATCGGCGTGCTGCTGAGCCGGAGCCGGTATGTGACCCGCCTGGAGACACTCGGTTGGACCGACGGGCTCACCGGCATCCCGAATCGGCGGGCGTTGAACGATCGCCTCGGCCAGGAGCTCGCGATGGCGAGCCGTCGTGGTGAGACGGTCTCGGTGGCGACGATCGATCTCGACAACTTCAAGGTGTTCAACGATTCGTTCGGGCACCTCGCGGGCGATGATCTGCTGCGCGCGTATGCCGACCGGTTGCGGGCCCGCCTGCGCACGTCGGACTTCGTCGCCCGCTACGGCGGCGAGGAGTTCTGCGTGATCCTCCCCGCGACGGACGGTCCGGGTGCCGAGGGACTGTTCGCCGATCTGCACGATTCGTTCCGGGACGCCGACGACCTGCACGGGGTGACCTTCTCGGCCGGGATCGCCGTGTGGGACGGGATCGAGGACGGTGATGCGGTGGTCGGCCGGGCCGACGAAGCGCTCTATGACGCCAAGGCCGCGGGCCGGGATCGCACGATCGTCGACCGGGCCGCACCCGTCGCGCTCGACCCGGACCCCCGGCCGTCCTGATCACGATCCGGGCCGCTTTCGTTCGCGCTCGATCCGGGTCCGGATCGGCTGTCGGTGTGTGTGCGGGATCGGTCGTCGGCATCATGGAACGATGTGCACCGATCCGTGGGTTCCCCGATGAGCGGGACCGACCTCGGGTCGAGCGCCGGGTCGAGCGCCGGGTCGGACGCCGGGTCGGACGCCGGGTCGGACGCCGGCCCAGATGGGCTCGTCGGCCGCACGTTCGGTTCGTTCGGTGTCCGGAACTTCCGGCTCTTCTTCATCGGCCAGCTCGTCTCGAACACGGGGAACTGGCTCACGATCGTCGCGCTGACCCTCTTGGTATTGCACGCGACCGGGAGCGGGTTCGCGGTCGGGTTGCTCACCGCGTGCCAGTTCGGACCGATTCTGTTGTTGAGCGCATGGGCGGGTTCGATCGCGGACCGGTCCGACAAGCACAAGTTGCTGTTCGTCACCCAGGGCGGCGAGATGTTCCAGTCCATGGCGCTCGCCGTGTGTGCGTTCATCCCGGGTACGCCGGTGTGGGTGTTCTACCTGCTCGCATTGTTCGGCGGAGCGCTGTTGGCGTTCGACAACCCGATCCGACGCTCGTTCGTGCCCGAGATGGTGCCTCGCGAGCTCATCCCGAACGCGGTGATGCTGTATTCGACGCTGGTCAACGCGTCGCGGATCTTCGGTCCCGCGCTCGCCGGGCTGATGGTCGTCACCGTCGGCTACGGGTGGTGTTTCGCCGCGGACGGCGCGTCGTACGTGGCGGTGATCGTGGCATTGGCGATGATCCGTCGCGCCGAGTTGCGCCGACGACCTCCCAGCCCGAAGGTGAAAGGTGCGGTGATCGAGGGCATCCGTTACGTGCGCTCGATGCCGACGTTGTGGATCTCGTTCGTGATGCTCGCCGCGGTGGGCACGTTCAGTTACGAGTTCAACGTGGTCGTGCCACTGTTCGTCGAACACGGCCTCGGTGGGTCGGATGCCGCGTACACGATCGCGTATTCGCTGTTCAGTGTCGGGGCGCTCGTGGGCGCGCTCGCCGCTGCACACCGGTCCCGCGTCGATCTGCGCTTCATCATCATCGGATGCGCGGCACTCGGTGTGACGATGCTGGGCATGGCGGCGGTGCCGACCGTCGTTTGGTTGTACCCGGTGATCACGATCGTCGGGGTGGCGAGCATCATCTACATGACGACGACGACCGCGGTGGTCCAGGTGCGTGCCCGGCCGTCCATGCACGGTCGGGTGCTGGCGATCCAGAGCGTGCTGATGATCGGCACCAATCCGATCGGTGGCCCGATCCTCGGAGCGATGGCCGACCGGTTCGGTGCGCGCTCACCTGTGCTGTTCGGCGCGATCGTCGCGCTCGGGTCCGCCGGGTGGGGTGCGTCGGCGATGCGGCGTCATCGTGATGCGCTGGCCCGCCCGGCCGACACCGACTCGATTCCCCTGGTCGATCTCGGTGTGGTGGCCACCACACCTGAAATCAACTGACACCGTTCGTCGCTGTTCGTCAACGCCGTCGGCGCTGTTCGCTCCGCTCCTCGGTTCCGCCGGTACGGCCAACCCGTCCGTCCGGCTCTGCGGTCAGCTCCAGTCGCTCAAATTCGGTTGATTCGGGTCGGCCATCCCCAGCGGTGAAACGCCGGCGGATCGCGCCTCCGGGTGCCGTTTGAGGTGGATCGAGATCAGGTCACGCGCCACCGATTGCAGGTCATCACCGATGAATTCGACGCCGTAGTAGCTGATTCCGTCGGTTTCGGTCGGATGAACCGTCCGCACCACGACCTCACCGGTGATCGGGCCGACCACCACCGTCAGCATCGACGCCACGGCCACTTCGGCGTTGGTGGGGGACGTGAATCCGACGCCGCTCACCGACCAGGTCTCGGTCATCCCCTGGGCGAGGTTGCGGACCTTGCGGCGAGGGTTCGTGGGTGTGGGCCCCCAACGAAGCGGAATCGTGATCGCGTGGATCGTGCCGAAGGCATGTTCCGGCGGACGTTCCGGGTCGATGGATGGTTCCACTGACATGGTTCCTCATTCGGTCGGCTCGTGCCCCCGCTCAAGGCTACCCACCCGAATCAACAGTTTGTGCGATTCGGGCCGATTGATCGGTTCCAGGGTGGTGCGGTCTCGCAGGGGACCACGGGCCCGTCGCTGCGACCCGTCGCTGCGGGCCGTCGACGAGGACGTCGGTGCAGGAATGCACCGTACCCGGGTCGCCGGTAATGTCCTCGGTCATGTCCGACGCGATTCGTACCACCATCTCCGACTATCTCGCCCGATTCAGCGCGAACGACCGTGACGGTTGGTTGGCGCTGTTCACCGACGACGCGACCGTCGAGGATCCGGTCGGCTCGCTGGTGCGTCACGGCAAGGAGCAGATCGGCGCGTTCTTCGACGAGTCGCACGCGATGCCCACGTCGCTCGAGTTGGTCGCGGACGGTCCCGCGATCGTCGTCGGATCCGAAGCAGCGTTCCGCTTCACGATCCGCGTGAACCTCGACGGTGCGATCTTCTTGCTGTCGGCCATCGACGCGATGACCTTCGACGATGCGGGGCGGATCTCGAGTCAGCGGGCGTACGTCGACCACGCGTCGATGGCCCCCGAATCCTGAGATCCCTCACGGCTCCTGGCGACCGCTGTCCCTGCCCCACCTCCCGGACCCATCTTCGAGTTCCCGCCCCCGCACGCCCCCCACACGAACTTCGGGAGGAAACCTTGGAATAGCCCAGGTTTCCTCCCGAAGTTCGTGAATGGGCGCGGGTGCGGGTGGGTGCGCGCCGTGGTGGGCGGGTGCGGGCGTGTCGACATGCGCGTGGGGGAGTGTGCGTAGGGGTGCGTGCGGGGGTGCGCGTCGTGGGGTGCGCGTGGGGGTGTGGGGTGCAATAGCGTCGTCGCTCATGGGGAATCGCAAAATTCGGTGCCTGCTCGCCGCGTCGGCTGTCGTCGCGGTCATCGCCGGTTGTTCGTCGAGTGGATCCGGCGCCAAGTCACCCGGGACCACGTCGGCATCGACCGTGGACGTGACGACGACACTGCCGGAAAAGCCGGTCACCTACACCGAAGGCGCGTGCCCCGTCCCGGTGCCGGATTCGAAGGTGAAGGTCACGTGTGGCACCCTGACCGTTCCCGAGAACCGACTCGTCGCGAACTCGCCGACGATCGAACTCGCGGTCGCCTGGATGCATTCGACCGCTGCCCATCCCCTTGCGCCCGTGGTCGAGCTCGGCGGCGGACCGGGCTTCCCGTCGATCGAGAAGCTGCCCAGCCTCGTGAAGTCGAAGCTCCTCGCCTCGCACGACCTGATCGTGTGGGATCAGCGAGGCATCGGGTTCTCCAAACCGAACCTGGATTGCCCCGAATACGCCAAAGCGGTCTTCGCGATGCTGAACTCCACCGAGGCCCCATCCGTCGGCGGTGCCCACATCGCCACCGCCGTGCAGGCGTGCCATGAGCGACTCGTGGCCGAGCACATCGACCTCGACGGCTTCACGACCACCCAGAATGCCGACGACCTCGCCGATCTGCGCGTCGCGCTCAAGATTCCCGAATGGAACCTGCACGCCGGCTCGTACGGGACCGCGGTGGGCCTCGAGGAACTGCGCACGCATCCCGAGGGGATCCGTTCGCTGCTGCTCGACTCGGTTGTTCCTCCTGACAAGGCGCTCGGAGCGCTGGATCGGGTCCAGAGCGCGCAACGTGCCTTCGACGTGCTCGCCGCCACGTGCGCGGCCCAGGCCGCATGCAAGGCGAAATACGGCGACATCGAGGCACTCCTCGCGAAGGCAGCGAAAGCCCTCGACGACGACCCGTATCACACCGTGGTCACCGACGATTCCGACGGCACGAAACACGACATGACGATCACCGGTGACGACCTGTACGCCGGGATCTTCCAGGCCATGTACAGCCCCGACTACATCAAGGCCATCCCGGCGGCACTCCAACAGATCGCGGATGGCCAACGCGGCATCATCGGCACCTTGGCATCGTCCGCGGTCCCGCTCGCCACGGGATCGTCGACCGGGATGATGCTTTCGATCAACTGCTCGGACCGTCAGCGCCTTCTCGACAAGCCCGCGTTCGACCGCTACATGGCGAAGCACCCGCAGATGGGGACGATCGCGTACCTCGCGGCGTCCGAGGATCTCTGCCCCGGTTGGGGTGTGACGAGTGTGCCAGCGGCGTTCAACGCGATGCCGAAGCCGACGAAGGTGCCGGTGCTGGTCACCGCCGGAACGTTCGATCCGATCACGCCCCCGGCCGGATCGAAACGGGTTGCCCGAGCGCTCGGCGCGCCGTTCCTGGAGTTCGCCGACGCAGGCCACGGTGCGGTCGGACCGAGCCAGTGCTCCTTCGACATCTGGCTCGCGTTCATGGCGGATCCCACGGCGAAGCTCGACACATCGTGTGTTGCCAGGGTGCCGACCTTGACAATCGGTTGACCCCGTCGCTGCTGCGTCACCTCCCCCCTTCCACCTCCTCATACGAACTTCGGGAGGAAACCTTGGCTATACCAAGGTTTCCTCCCGAAGTTCGCAAGGGGGGCGATCAGAGGTCAGCGGGGGGGCGCTGGGGGCCGCTGGGAGGGTCGGCGGGGGCGATCGGGCGCCACCGGGGGCTGCGCGGTGAGCGACGGGTCAGCGGGCACGCAGCGGGGCGATCACATCGGTGGCGAAGCGCTCCACCGATTCGACCTTGGCTTCGAGGGGCTGGGGACCGAACCCGGCGTACATCCACGGGACCGTGATGATGTCGGTGACACCCGCATCCAGGACCTCGCCCATCGCGTCGGCGGTGTCACGGACCAGTGGGGTGAGCTTCACCTCGAAACCGTTCGGGTCACGACCCGTGGCGTCGAGCGCCCGGTGCAGCCGGGTGACCAGTTCCGCGATGTCGTCGCGGGCGACGTTCGCGCCGATCCATCCGTCGCCGCGGGTCGCGGCCCGACCGAGCGCGGCATCGGAGTGCCCGCCCACATAGATCGGTACGGGCCTCGTCGGCACCGGGCTCATCTTGAGGCGGTCGAATTCGTAGTGCTCGCCGTGGTACTCGGCCCATCCCGGGGCCAACGTCACCCGCAGGATGTCGATGATCTCGTCGAGGCGCTTGCCTCGGGTGCGCATCTCCGAGGCCAGCCACGTGAACTCCTCGGGCATCCACGACACGCCCACACCCAGCCCGATGCGTCCCTCGAACATCGCGGCGAGCGATCCGAGCATCTTCGCGACGAGCAGCGGTTGGCGCAGCACGATCTTGTAGACGTTCGTGTACAGCTCGACACGCTCGGTCACCGCGGCGATCGCGGGCATCGCGACGAACGGGTCGGTGAACGGGGTGTCGGCGTCCCAGAAGCGTTCCCCGTCGGCGGTGAAGGGATAGTCGCCCGAGACGCCTTCGGGATAGAACACAGAATCGGGCAACGCGATCGCGTCCCAGCCGGCCGCCTCGCCGGCGCGTGCGAGGGGGAGCAACTCGGTGGGAGGGGTCATCGCCAACGACAGGGTGAACGTCATGGTCCGTCAGCTAAGCAGGTGGCCGGTGGCGGGTGCGACCGGGCCGTGGCCGGTGCGCGGCCGACACGGCCTACGGT
Organism: Actinomycetota bacterium; assembly: GCA_018268545.1. Lineage (GTDB taxonomy): Bacteria > Actinomycetota > Acidimicrobiia > Acidimicrobiales > Iamiaceae > JAFDWI01. The sequence goes on along the minus strand of JAFDWI010000043.1, from coordinate 1,101 downwards.
GGCGACGTGCCCGGTCAGCGCCACGTCGCAACCGCATCGGTCTCGGCGGTGCACACGAGTGGGCCCGTGGTCGTCGAGGCCGTCACCTTCGACTACTGGAACACCCTCGTCCGTGAGGCGCCGGGCGTGCGCGAGTTCCGGGTGCGACAGTGGACCGAGCAGTTGGAACGCGCCGGTTCGCCGGTCGACGCGATGCTGCTCGACGCCGCATTCGATGCGGCCAGCTGTGCGTTCGACGCAGCGAATCGTGCCGGGTCGCCACTCGACGGGTACGAAACCGTCCGGGTCGCGCTCGACGTGCTCGCCGTCGATGTCGACGTCGACCCCGAGACCGACACCGCCGCGAGCCTCGTCGCCACCATGACCGATCCGCCGCCGCGATGCCGACCGCTCCTCGAACCGAACGTCGCTGCGACGCTCGAGGTGTTGCGATCCGCCGGCGTGCGGATCGGCATCGTGTGTGATGTCGGGCTCATCGCGTCGACCACGTTGCGCGGCTACCTGGCAGCGCACGGTGTTCTCGACTTGTTCGACCACACCTCGTTCTCCGACGAGGTCGGCGCACGGAAACCCGATCCGGCGATCTTCCGTCATGCGCTCGCCGGTCTCGGGGATGTCGCACCTGAGCATGCCGTGCACGTCGGCGACCTGCACCGCACCGACGTGGCGGGTGCGAAGGCGATGGGGATGACCTCGGTCCGGTACACCGGCGTCTTCGACGACCCCGACCCCGACGCCGCCGCCACTGCCGGGCCGGGGTCCAAGCCGGCCGTGCAGCCTGACCATGTCATCGACGACCTCGGAGCCCTCCCGGATCTGCTCGGGCTGGAACGACGTCGCCCCTGACGCGTCGGGTGGCGGGTCGGGCGCGTTCGGGCGGTCGACCAGCGACACGTCGTGTACCCTCACGACCGCCACGAACAAGGGGGACTGCGATGAGCAACGAGAACCGCTTCGACACCAAGGTCGCGATCGTCACCGGCTCGGCCGGAGGCATCGGCGAAGCGTACGCACGAGCGTTGGCCGCCCAGGGCGCAGCGGTCGTCGTCGCCGACATCGACGAGGTCGGCGCCGCCCGGGTCGCGGCGTCGATCGAGGAAG
>JAFDWI010000042.1 GCA_018268545.1 Actinomycetota bacterium | reverse complement strand
GCTGACGGCGATCCGCGGCGCCGTCGGTCCCTCGGGAAGGGCAGCCGGTGCGGGCTGCGCGGTGAGCAACAGCTTCTGGGCGGGCAGTGCGACCGCTGAAGCGGTCGGTTGGTGGTTCTCGATCAGTGCGACGTGGACGCCCCAGTCACCGCGGCGATGTTCGCCGTATTCGTGGGTGCCGTCGAGGGGGTCGACGATCCAGACCCGGGGTGCGGCGACGCGGGCGGGGTCCGGTGAGGTTCGTGCCTCGGGTGATTCCTCGGACAACACCATGTCGTCGGGTCGTGCCGCGGCCAATCCGGTGAGCAACATCTCGTGGCCGTGCCGGTCACCTTCGGCGCGCAGTCGTTCGGGGCCGGCACCGTCATCGATCAGGCGCGCGCGCAATCGGGTGAGCATCGTGCCGCAGTCGAGCGCGAGCTGCGCGGCGAGTCGGTGATCGTCGTCGGTGGCCATGGTTCGAGGGTTTCCGGCTCGTCGTGGTCGAGTTCAGCGGATGATCGGCTTGTAGCGGATCCGGTGGGGTTGGTCGGCCGCGCCGCCGAGTTCGGCGTGGCGCCACGCTTCGTATTCGGAGAAGTTCCCCTCGAACCAGCGGACGACCGAGTCGCCTTCGAATGCGAGGATGTGCGTGGCGATCCGGTCGAGGAACCAACGATCGTGGCTGATCACCACCGCACACCCGGCGAAGGATTCGAGGCCGTCTTCCAACGCTCGCAGCGTGTCGACGTCGAGATCGTTCGACGGTTCGTCGAGGAGCAGCACGTTGCCGCCTTCGGTGAGGGTCTTGGCGAGATGCACGCGGTTCCGCTCACCGCCCGACAGCACACCGACCTTCTTCTGCTGTTCGGATCCGGTGAAGTTGAACGATGCGACGTAGGCCCGGCCGTTCACTTCGTTGCCGCCGATCGTCAACAGGTCGTGGCCGCCGGTGATCTCGTCGTAGATGGTTGCGTCCGGGTCGAGCGTACGGTTCTGATCCACGTACGCGAGCTGGACGGTTTCGCCGACGCGTAGCGTCCCCGAGTCGGGCGTTTCGGCACCGACGAACATCTTGAAGAGTGTGGACTTCCCGGCGCCGTTGGGGCCGATCACCCCGACGATGCCGGCCGGGGGGAGCGAGAACGTCAGCTCGTCGATGAGGAGACGGTCGCCGAAGCCCTTGGTGAGCCCTTCGGCTTCGATGACGATGTCGCCGAGCCGGTCGCCCGAGGGGATCGAGATCTGGAGGCGGTCGGTCCGGCCTTCGGCGGCACGTGACTCCGCGAGCAGTTTTTCATACGCGTTGAGGCGGGCCTTGCCTTTGGCCTGTCGGGCCTTGGGCGACATGCGGACCCAGTCGAGTTCGCGCCGAAGGGTGCGGGCCCGGGCCGAGTCGGCCTTGTCCTCGGCGGCGAGCCGGGCTTCCTTCTGCTCGAGCCAGCTCGTGTAGTTGCCCTTGAAGGGGATCCCACGTCCGCGGTCGAGCTCCAGGATCCAACCGGCCACGTTGTCGAGGAAGTAACGGTCGTGGGTGACCGCGACGACCGTGCCGTCGTAGTCGCGCAAGGTCCGTTCCAGCCAGGCGACCGATTCGGCGTCGAGGTGGTTGGTCGGTTCGTCGAGCAGCAACAGGTCCGGATGGTTCATGAGCAGACGGCACAGTGCGACCCGTCGTCGCTCGCCACCGGACAGGTGCGTGACCGGATCATCCGCGGGTGGGAGGCGCAGGGCGTCCATCGCGATCTCGATCTTGCGGTCGAGGTCGTTCGCGCCCTTCGCGGCGATCTCGGCTTCGAGGCGTTCCTGTTCGGCACCGATCTTCTCGTAGTCCGCGTCGGGATCTGCGTAGCGGGCGAGCACGGCGTCGTACGCGGTGAGCAGCGCCGCGACCTCGGCGACGCCGTCGAGCACGTTCTCCTTGACGGTTTTGGACTCGTCGAGGTGGGGTTCCTGTTCGAGCATGCCGACGGTGAAACCGGGTGACAGGCGTGCCTGGCCGGTGAATTCGGTGTCGATGCCGGCCATGATCCGAAGCAGCGACGATTTTCCGGCGCCGTTCGCGCCGAGCACGCCGATCTTCGCCCCCGGGTAGAACGACAGCGAGATGTCGGACAGGACCTGACGGTCCGGTGCGTGAAAGCGGCCCACCTTGTGCATCGTGAAGATGTACTGCGCGTTGTTCATCGAAATCCGTTCCTCATCGGGAGCTCGAGCCGGTCTGACGAAGCCTAGATGAGGAGATTCTCGGCACTCGTCGTCGGGAGTGCAGCGGTGCGAAGTAGACGTGGCAGGGAGGAGCCCATGTCGGTGGATGTCGGTTGCGGGGCGAGGCGGGATGTTGGGTTCCATCGCGTAAGTCGCCGGGGTGCCAATCATCTGGGGGTCCCTTGACATTTCTTCAGATCGGCGTACGATACGGAGGTCGTCGAGTTTGATGGGAGTCTGGGATGCGGGGTTCACGGGTGTTGTCGTTGGTGGGTGTCTTGGTTTTGGTTGTGGCGTCAGGTGTGCCGACGTCGGGCGCTGCTGATCCTTCGGGGGGGTCTCGGTAGTTCGCCGGTAGGTTCGACGGTGCCTGGCTCGCCGACGACGGTCACGTCGACGACAGTGCCTACTACTTCTGCGGGGGCTGTCGGCTCGACGACCTCGTTGCCCCCGGGGCGGGGGGTGCGCCCGGATGTGGCTCGCCGGGGGCCTGTCGTGCCTTCGTTCCGGCCCGCGACGCCTCTTGGGGTGCAGGGTGCGCCGAGCCCACCGTTCGCTGAGTGCCCAAAGGTGGGTAGTGATACGTCGTGTCAGTTGCTGATATGGATTACTGATTCCGGGACTTATGTGTTGAGTGATCCGTCGCAGGGGCCTTATGATGGGACTGATGACACGCTCGTAGGGGTGATGAATCAGTCGTCGAATCCGGTCGGTTCATTGCCGTTGACGTCGACTACGACGGCGTTCGGATTTGATGGTGATGGTTTGTGTACTCAAAGCCCGTCGCCTTCGG
>JAFDWI010000041.1 GCA_018268545.1 Actinomycetota bacterium | reverse complement strand
TGCCTGGTGGTGGTGGGCGACCAAGCACGTGTGGCGTTGGAGATGATCGACCCACCCGCGATCAGTTGGGCGGGGTGGCCTCGACGATCTCCTGCGCGGTCGGCGTGCGCCGCTTGCGCGCCTCGGCGGGAAGAAGCGCTTCGATCGCTCGCATGATCCGGTCGGTGTCGGTGCGTTCGCTGCGGTATTTCAACTCGACGGGATCACCGACGCGCATGCGCACCGTGGGCGGGTCCGACACGTTGGTGAGATCCGGCAGTCGTGCCGCGCGCGGCCAGATCTTCTCGGTCCCCCAGATCCCGACCGGGATGACGGGGACGCGTGTGGACTTGGCGAGGCGTGCGGCACCCGGTCGTCCTTCGAGCACCGGCTCGAAGAACGCTTCGCCGCGGGGGATGGTCCCCTGGGGCAGGATCACGACGGCCTCACCACCGTTGAGCGCCTCGGCCGCGGCTTCGAGCGGTTCGGCCGATCCCGTCCCGCGGTCGACGCGGATGGTGCCCATCGACCGGACGATCGGCCCGACGATCGGCGCGTCCACGACTTCCTTCTTCGCGAGGAACCGCACGGCCCGGTCGACGCGTCCCGCGAGGAAGCCGATCGCGAGTGGGTCGAGGTACGAACGATGGTTCGCGACCAGGATGAACGGACCGGTCCGCGGCAGCTTCTCGAGATCGACGAGATCCCATCGCACGAACGGCAACAACTCGGGTCGCATCAGCCCCTGCAGAAGCCGCTGGGGTTCCCATCCGGCAACCTTGGGCACTCCTGACGGGACATCGAGGTACCGCTGGGGCCAGCGACGAGCGATCGCCATCAGGCGCATGCGCGGGTCGGGGTTGACGACGATCGGATTTCCCACCGCGCCGAGCAATGGGGCGTCGAACACACTGTCGCTGTAGGCGTAGCTCGCCCCGAGGTCGATCTTGTGCCGCGCTGCCCAGCTTCGGACCGCGGCGAGTTTGCCCGGACCCCACACGAAGTCACCCACGATCGTGCCGTCGTAGAGCCCTCCGGATTCGCCGTAGCGGGTCGCGATCACGTCGTCGAGATCCAGTGCGCGCGCGAGCGGCGCGACGAGGTCATAGGGCGATGTCGTGGCGAGCACGACCGGACGACCGGCTGCACGGTGTTCGTCGATGAGGAGCCGACCGAACGGTTGCACGGTCTCCGCAAGACGTTCCGCGACGATTTCGCCTGCCTCACGCACCGCGGTCCGACTCCAGCCGGCGGCGAACCGTGCGGCCGACCGGGTGAGCGCCATTGCCGGTAGTGTCTCCCCGATCGCGTCGAAGACCCGGTAGACGAGTCCTTCGCCGGGAATCGTGCGGTCCGAGAGCACACCCATCTGCCGGAGTGCTTCGGAGATCACCGGGCCGGACGCCCCCTGGAGCAACGTGCGATCCAGATCGAAGAAGGCGGCGCCGTTTTCCATGCGGGCACACTACTCGGCCATTGGGCTCCGATTTCCCTGGCATGGAGGGCTCCGTCGAGCAAAACAATCGAGGGACCGGCCGGGGGAGGCCGGTCCCTCAGGGGACCTTCGAGCAGAGGGGGGCCGCTCGAGGTGCGTTGCCGGAGGAGACGTTGGGGGGTTCGTCTCGACTCCGGTTGTGTAACCACATGCTCGCGCTCAGCAAGCAATCTGTCCAACAGTTGTTAACGATATCTGGTATCGTCATCTCCGATGGATCTTCGCCAGCTCGCCGCCCTAACAGCGGTCGGTGAACACCGCAGCTTCTCCGCTGCCGCGCGGAGCCTGCACACCGTGCAGTCGAACGTGTCGGCGCACGTCGCGAAACTCGAGGCCGAACTCGGCGTGACCCTCGTCGACCGCGCCGACTGCTCGTTCACCGAAGCCGGCGAACTCGTCGCTGCCCGCGCTCGGCGCATCGAGGCCGAACTCGACGCCCTGGGAAGCGACCTCGCGTCGAACGAACAGTCGGTCACCGGAAAGGTCCGGGTCGGCATGATCGGCACCACGGCCCGATGGCTGATCCCACTGCTGCTTCCCCTCGTCGCCGAGCGGTACCCCGGGATCCATCTGACGATCATCGATGCGACCACCACGTCGCTGGTCCCCCAGTTGCTCCAACGGCGGCTCGACCTTGCGGTGATCCACCTCCCGAATCGCTCCGAGGACGTGTCGGCCGAGCCACTGTTCGAGGAACACCACGTCCTGATCGCCCCCGACGGGCACCCACTCGCCCCCCTCGACGAGGTCGACCCCGTCGAGTTGGCCCGCCACCCGTTGTTGCTCCCGCCACCGGGCACCGCGTTCCGCGACGAACTCGACGCGGCCATCAAGCGGTTCGGGGTCCGTCTGCACCCCGCAGCCGAGGTCGACGGCGTGCGCCTGCTGGCGACGTTGGCCTTCGAGGGCTACGGGGCGGCGATCGTGCCGGCCAGCGCCGCCTACCGACGCGCGGGCTCCGGTTGGCAACGCATCCCGATCACCGGACTGTCTCCCCGGGCCGTCGGCCTCGCCGTCGAACGACGCGGCCTGCCGACCAGCGCCGCACGGATCGTGTACGCCGTCACCCTCGAGGTCTGCCACGCGCACGCCGAGGAGTTCGTGTCGCTCGTCGCATCCGGGCCTGCGCGTTGAGGAACCCGACAACACCCACAACTAGGATCGACCGAAGTGGGCGTAGCCGCTCGGCCCGGAACGATCGTCGAGCCGGCGCAGATGCGCCGAGAACCTCGAGACTTCCTGGGAGCATGTTGTGGCCGAAAGCGTGACGATCACCGACAACCGGACCGGGGAGAGCCTCGAGATCCCCATCGTCAACGGTGGGATCGACGCCACCGAGTGGAAGAAGCTGCTCGGCAACACCTGGTTCTACGACCCGGGATTCGCGCAGACCGCGTGCACCGCATCGGCGATCACCAAGATCGACGGCGACAAGGGCGAGCTCCACTACCGCGGCTACCCGATCGAACAGCTCGCCGAGAACTCGACGTATCTGGAAGTCGCGTACCTGCTGATCCACGGTGAGCTCCCGACCGTCGCGCAGTTCGAGGACTGGCGTCACGAGATCACCTATCACACGTTCATCCACGAGAACGTGCGCAAGCGGTTCATGGAGGGTTTCCACCACGACGCCCACCCCATGGGGATGCTGGTCTCCGCGTTCGGTGCCCTTTCGACCTTCTACCACGAGGCCAAGGACATCGACGACCCCGACGTACGCCGCAAGCAGATCGTGCGACTCGTCGCCAAGGTCCCCACGCTCGCTGCGTGCGCGCACCGCTTCAGCGTCGGCCAGCCGTTCGTGTACCCGGACAACACCCTCGGGTTCGCCGCGAACTTCCTGTCGATGATGTGGAAGATCGCCGAACCGCACTATCAGGCGGACCCGGTCCTGCAACACGCGCTCGACGTGCTGTTCATCCTGCACGCCGACCACGAACAGAACTGTGGCACCGCGGCCATGCGGGTCATCGGTTCGGCGCACGCCGACCCGTACTCGGCGTGCGCGGGTGCTGCGGCTGCGCTGTACGGGCCGCGCCACGGCGGAGCGAACGAGGCCGTGATCAAGATGCTCACGCAGATCGGCTCGATCGACAACGTCGAGGCATTCGTCGCGGACGTGAAGTCCGGCAAGGGGCGCCTCCAGGGTTTCGGCCACCGGGTCTACAAGAACTACGACCCACGCGCTCGGATCATCAAGGACGTCGCGTACGAGGTGTTCGAGGTCACGGGCAAGAACCCGCTTCTCGACATCGCGTTGAAACTCGAAGAGGTCGCACTGTCCGACGAGTACTTCGTTTCG
>JAFDWI010000040.1 GCA_018268545.1 Actinomycetota bacterium | reverse complement strand
GTGCCCGACTTGCGGTGGCCAACTGTCCCGAGTTCGCCATCCGCATCGTCGAGGACGACGAAACATGACCGACACCCGGCACGCACCGGTCACCGACTGGGCCGAGGATTTCGACCACACCGACCCGACCTGGGCCGCGAACCCGTTCCCGATCTGGGACGAGATCCGTGCATCGTCGTGCCCCGTCGCACACACGACACGCTACGGCGGCGCCTGGCTCCCACTCACCCACGAACTGGTCACCGAGGTGGCGTACGACACCGACCACTTCTCGTCCCGATCGGTCATCGTCAACGACTCACGACCCGGCGCCATCGCCCCCGTCGGTGTCGCCCCGCCGATCTCGTCGGATCCGCCGTTCCACCACGGCGCCCGGCGCCTGCTCCTGCCCGAGTTCACCCCCAAGGCCATCGCGCCACTGGAGGACTTCACCCGCACCTACTGCAGCGGCCTGCTCGACGCGGTGGCGAGCCGCGACGTGGTCGACGCGGCGATCGACTACGGCCAACACATCCCGGTGCGGGTCATCGCGAAGATGCTCGGGTTTCCCCCCGAAGACGCCGACCGCTTCCGGAAGTTCGTGTACGACGCGCTCGAGCGGGTCGACCGGCCCCCGGCGGAACGTGCCGAGACCATCGGGGACCTGGTCGGCTACATCTCGGATCAGATGGTCGACCACGACGCCAACCCGCGCGACGACCTCACCTCCTTCCTGCTCGAGGCCGAGATGGACGGTGAACGGATCTCCAGGCAGCACGTGTTCGGCACGATCGCACTCCTGCTTCTCGCCGGGATCGACACCACCTGGAGTGCGATCGGCGCCTCGATCTGGCACCTGGCTCGAAACCCCGGCGACCGTGCGCGCCTCGTCGAGCATCCCGAGTTGATCCCGAGCGCAATCGAGGAGTTCCTGCGGGCGTACGCACCGGTCACGATGGCTCGTCTGGTGAAGGACGACTTCGACTTCCACGGGTGTCCGATGAAAGCCGATGACTGGGTGTTGCTGTCGTTCCCGTCCGCGAACCGGGACCCCCGCGCCTTCGACTCCCCCGACGACGTCATCATCGACCGGGCCGAGAACCGCCACGCTGCGTTCGGCCTGGGGATCCACCGTTGCCTCGGGTCGAACCTCGCTCGCCTCGAGTTGCGGGTCGCGATCGAAACGTGGCTGGAGCGCTACCCGGACTTCACGATCGCCGATGAGGCCGCCGTACGGTGGTCGGGCGGTCAGGTGCGCGGGCCACGGGTCCTGCCGATCCGCGTTCTCGACGGCTGAACCACGGCTCCGACCAGCGGACCGCCGACACCCCGCTGCTACGCTGAACCGTCCCAGCCCCCGTAGCTCAGCGGATAGAGCATCGGCCTCCGGAGCCGTGTGCGCAGGTTCGAGTCCTGCCGGGGGCGCTCGGTGTCTCAGCGGGTGTTGACGCGGTTCATGGTGGCGTCGAAGCCCTCGATCACGATGGCCTCGAGTGCATCGGCGGCCTGCGCGATCGCGACGTCGAGTTCGAGCTGCTCGGCTTTCCCGGGGCGTCGCAGCACGTAGTCCGCACCGATCATCTGCCCCGGTGGTTTGCCGACGCCGATACGAACGCGGCGAAAATCACGGGTCCCGAGGTGCGCTTCGATCGACTTGAGGCCGTTGTGACCGGCGAGCCCACCGCCGGACTTCAGTTTCACCCGACCCACGGGCAGATCGAGTTCGTCGTGCACGATCACGATCGTTGCCGGGTCCTCCACGCCGTGACGCCGCGTGAGCAACTGCACCGAACGACCCGACTCGTTCATGAACGTCTGGGTGAACGCAAGGACCACGAGCGCGCCACCGATGCGGACCTCGGCGACGGTCGCCTGCTGCCGGGAGCTGCGCAGGGCCGACCCGTGGCGTTCGGCGAGACACGCCACGACCTCCGCGCCGACGTTGTGACGGGTGTGGGCGTAGCGATCGCCCGGATTGCCGAGTCCGACGATCAGGTGGTCGGCGGACGTACCTCGGCGATCAGGACTCCGCTTCGTCGTCGCCTCCGCCGGCCTCGCCTGCGCCCTCCGCGTCCTCCGCGCCGGCCGCGGCCATCGCGGCACGGGTCACCGAGGTGACGACGACGGGCTCTTCGGGGTCGGCATCGGTACGGACACCGTCGGGGAGCACGATGTCGGTGACACGCAGCGACTCACCGAGCGTGAGCCCGGAGATGTCGACGGTGAGCTCGTTCGGGATGTGCTCGGGGCGTGCCCACACGGCGAGGTTGAAGACGATCTGGTCGACGATGCCGTTCTCGCGGGTCACCTCGATCGCTTCACCCTCGATCACCACCGGCACGTCGACCTGGAGCTCGGCGTTGCGGTCGATCAGCGTGAAGTCCACATGGTGGACGGTGTGGCGCACCGGGTGGCGCTGGAGTTCCTTGACGATCGCGAGGTGCGTCTCGCCGTCGATCTGCAGATCGAGGAGCGCGTTCAGCCCGGCTTCGGTCGAGAGCGCGGCGCGCAGGTCGCTCCAGGCAACCGCGACCGGCAACGGTTCGATTCCCTGCCCGTACACGACGCCGGGAACCTGGCCGGTTGCACGCAAGCGGTTCGAGGGGCGGGAGCCGAGCTGTCGGCCGGTGGTGAGAGCAAGGGTGACTTCAGCCATGGAGGATCTCCTACTTCTGGAAGTCGCGCCGGAGCGCAGGATCGTAAGTGGAGGAACGAGCCTACAAACCCGGCCGGTTCTCTCACGAAACGCCGACCCCGGACCGACGCTCCGAACCGAACTTCGGGGGCGTGGGTCGGGTATACCCACCCCAAGCCCCCGAAGTTGCTCGGCGCGGGCGCGGGCGGGTCGGGCTCACTTCTGGTTTTCGCCACCGAAGATCTCGGACACCGACGCGTCCTCGAACACCGCGTCGATCGCCTTCGCGATCAGATCCGCGACCGAGAGCACCTCGAGCTTGTCGATCCGCTTGTCGTCGGTGAGCGGCAGGGTGTCGGTCACCACCACCCGAGAGATCGCGGCGCTGCTCGCCAGACGCTCCGCGGCAGGCGGGCTCAACACCGCATGGGTCGCCATGACCCAGACATCAGCGGCCCCGTGCTCGACGAGGATGTCCGCAGCCGCACAGATCGTCCCGGCCGTGTCGATCATGTCGTCCAACAGGATGCAGTGACGACCGTCGACATCACCGATCACGTCGGCGGCGACGACCTGGTTCGCGGTGCCCTTGGGCCGGAACTTGTTGACGAACGCCAGGTCGGCACCGATCTGGGTGCTGAAGCGCTTCGCCGCCTTGACACCACCGGCGTCGGGCGAGACGACGACCGGGTTCTCCGGCGCGTTGTCAGCGATGTACGCCTCGAGCACCGGCAACGCGGTCAGATGATCGACCGGGATGTCGAAGAAACCCTGGATCTGTCCAGTGTGCAGATCGACGCTCACGACCCGGTCGGCACCGGCCGCCTGGAGCATGTCCGCAACGAGCTTGGCGGTGATCGGCTCTCGCCCTTCGGCCTTGCGGTCCTGACGGGAGTAGCCGTAGTACGGGCAGACCGCGGTGATCCGCTTGGCCGAGGCGCGTTTGGCCGCATCGATCATGATGAGTTGCTCCATGATCGAATGGTTGACCTTGCCACCGTGGGTCTGCAGAACGAACACGTCCGCGCCGCGCAGCGACTGGCCGAACCGGCAGTGCAGCTCGCCGTTCGCGAACTCGCGCAAGTTGGTCTCACCCAACTCCACGCCGAGCGCCGTCGCGATGTCGGCCGCCAGTTGCGGGTGCGCGCGCCCGGCGTAGACCTGCAGCCGCTTCTTGGTGACCAACTCCATCTGTGCTCCCGACTCGTCGACGCGTCCGGCGGATGATCCTACTGTCGGTCGCCGTCGTCCTCCGCGGCGCAACGCTGCAGCGGTGTGACCCGCGATCCGGCTTCGAGGGTCACGCCCGATTCGAGGACCGCAGACGCGCCGATCACCGATCCCGACCCGACGGTCGCACCGGCGACGACGGCGTGTGGCCCGATCACACAGTCGTCACCGATCGAGGCGGCTCCTCGGAGCACGACCCCGGGGTGCAGCACCACGTCCCGCCCGATCCGGACCGTCGAATCGATGAAGGTCGATGCGGGATCGATCATGGTGACCCCGTCGCGCAACCAACGGTCGTTGATCCGGCGACGGATCACCTGCTCGGCCGCGGCGAGTTGGGCACGGTCGTTGACACCGGCGGCCTCGGCGGCGTCGTCGAGCAGATGGGCCCGCACCCGGTGCCCGTCGGTGTGCAAGACACCGACGACATCGGTCAGATACCACTCCCCCTGGGCATTGTCCGGCTCGATCCGACCCAGCGCGTCGGCGAGGAGCGCCGCGTCGAAGCAGTACATCGACGTGTTGACCTCGTCGATCCGTCGCTGCTCGTCGGTCGCGTCGCGGTGTTCCACGACAGCCACCACCCCGTCATCGGCACCGCGCACGATCCGGCCGTAGCCCGATGGATCCGCCAACCGGGCGGTGACCACGGTCGCCGCAGCACCGTGAAGCCGATGCGCCGCGACGAACGCCTCGACGCTTTCACCACGCAGCAGCGGCGCGTCGCCCGGCAGGACGACGATGTCACCGCGCACCGATCCGGTGCGGGCGATCGTGTCGAGCGCGGCGCGGACCGCGTCGCCGGTCCCGAGTTGCTCGGTCTGTTCGGCGAACTCGATGGTCGAGCCCATCGCGTCACCGACCGTGGCGACCAGCGTCTCTGCACCGTGTCCGACGACCACGACGATCCGATCGGGTCGCACCTCGGCGGCCGCATCGAGCACGCGCAACACCATCGCGCGGCCGCCCACCTCATGGAGGGGCTTGGGTGTCGCCGAACGCATCCGGGTGCCCTGGCCGGCCGCAAGAACGATCACCGCAAGCTCGCGTGTTCGTGGGTCCACGGGATCAGTTCTACACGGCGCACCGACAGCACCGGCCGACGCCGGACCCACCACTACGCTTCGCGGCGTGGCCGTCACCCCCGAAGACCGACGCGAGGGAACGCCGGCGGACGATGACGGCGGCGCGCGCCACGAGCGCACCGGGACCGTCAACTGGCCGCGGCTGTTCCTCGTGATCGGTGCGATCTTCGGCCTGTGCCATGCGATCCTGCTGCCGCCGTCCCGCCCGCTGGACGAACCTGCCCATCTCGGCCGCGTCGCGACGATCGACCGGGGTGCGGTGATCCCGCCGAGCTTCCGTCACACCGATGCCGCGTACCGACTCGACGGTTGCGACGTCGCGTTGATCGACCGGGCGACCACGAACTTCCAGGCACTCATCGACCACAGGCCCCAACGCCTGGACCGGGCCGACCGTTGGCGCTACCACGTGACCAATCCCCCGTGTCGACGTGACGTCGTGTTGTACGGCGGTGGCTCGATCTCGAACGCCGAGATCAACAGCCCCGTCCCGTACCTGCCGGCGATGGTCGGGTACGCGATCGGCAAACCGATCGGCGGCGCACTCGGCGGGCTCTACGGTGCTCGACTCGCGCAACTCGTCGCGTATCTGTCGATCGTCTGGTGGGCGCTTCGTCGCCTGCCCTGGGGCAGACCGTTCGCCGCGGCCGTCGCGCTCGTCCCGACCGCGATCGGCGGTGCCGCCGGTGTGAGCGCCGACCCGATCAGCTTCGCGCTCACCCTCGCCGCGGTTTCCCTGACCCTCGGCCTCATCAGCCGATCCGAAGGTCCCGCGGCGACGCGCGCCTCGACCGGCTCGCTTGCCCGGCTCACCGCCGTGTTCGTCCTGCTGGCGCTCTGCAAGCCGGCCGCGACACCGCTGGTGTTGCTGGCGGTCGTCGTGCCGACCGCCGCTTTCGGCACCGTGCGAAGGCGGGCGATCTGGTCGGCGATCACGATCGGGCTCGTCGCCCTCGGCGGTGGCGCGTGGGCGCTCGGGGTGAGCTCCAAGGTGCACATCACGAACACCCCACCGGTGGACAGTGCCGTCACCGCGCAGTGGCTGAACCAGCATCTGACGATCCTGCCCGGCGCGCTGTGGCGGACCTTGATGATCTCCGACGCGGTCCGCTACCTGCTCGGCGGGGTGATCACGCCCCTCGGTCTCGACGTCCTGACCGTTCCGGTGTGGATCACCCTCATCGGTCTCGCCGTGCTCGTCGTCGCCCGGATCTGTGATCCACTCCCCACCCGCTTTGGCCGCGGACCGAGCCGGCGGCCCAAACGGGCCTCACCGGCACTACGACGACAGTTGCGTCTCGAACGCGGCGTCGCCGCGGCAATCGTGTGCGCAGGGATCGTCGTGGTCGTCTACGGGATCTACCTGGCATCGAACCCGCCCGGTGCAACGGTGATCTCCGGTATCCAGGGCCGCTACTTCCTCCCCTATCTGCTGCTCGGACTCGTCGGTGTCCGACCGACCCGCGCGGGCAGCGCCTCGCGCCGAGTGCAACTGGGTGTGGTCGGCGCGCTGATCCTGCTCAACACGTTCTGGCTGATCCGCCTGCTGGTGTGGTGGCGGTTGATCTGACCACGGTCGGTCTGACGGCGGTCGGTTGATTCGACGAGAGCTCGGGGGAGAGGGCTCGAACCTCTATTCACGGCTCCAAAGGCCGTTGTCCTGCCGATTGGACGACCCCCGATCGGAACCCACCACGGTACCGGCTCCGGGATCATCACGAGGAACCGCCGATTTCGGTGCGCCACGTGTCGTCGGTGCCGAGTGGGTTTCGTGTTCGGGTGAATTGGTCCGGTCGCTCGGTTGTTTGGTACGTGCGTCGTCCTCATGGGATCTCTGGTCAAGAAGCGCCGTAAGCGCATGCGGAAGAAGAAGCACAAGAAGATGCTCAAGCGCACGCGTTTCCAGCGGCGGGCAGCCGGCAAGTAACAGCCGCCGCAGGTCAAGCGATCCGATCGGTC
>JAFDWI010000408.1 GCA_018268545.1 Actinomycetota bacterium | reverse complement strand
CGCCTGACGTTCGAGGAACGCACCCTCCACCGCGTCGCGAAGGGCCCCGATCGCGTCGGTGAACACGTGATCCAGCATGAGGTCCACGCTACCGTCCGACCCGAAAGGCTCCGGACCGTGTCAGTGCGCGAGATAGCGTCCGGTCCGATGATTCGCCGTCGCGGGGTCGATCCCGACGCCTCGCCCGACGCCTCCGGCCGTAGGTTCCGGCCCGATGTCCAAGGGCTCCGAGCGATCGCGGTCGTGCTGGTCATCGTCTTCCACAGTGGCGTCGGACTCTCCGGTGGCTTCCTCGGCGTCGACGTCTTCTTCGTGATCTCGGGTTTCGTGATCGGCCGGATGCTGCTGGCCGAACGTGAATCGACCGGTCGGATCGCATTCGGCCGCTTCTACGCTCGCCGGATCCGACGCCTCGTCCCGCCGTTGGTGGTGATGCTGGTGTTCGTCGCGGCGGTCTCGATCGTGGCGATCAGTCCGATCGACACGATGCGGACCATCACCCGGAACACCGGGATCAGTGCGGCGCTGTATCTCGCGAACTTCGGGATCATGAAGTTCCAGAGCGTCGGCTACTTCGACCTCGGTGCGACCGACAATCCACTGCTGCACACCTGGACCCTCGGCGTCGAGGAGCAGTTCTACCTGTTCTTTCCGTTGTTCCTGGTGCTGTTGGCGTGGATCGCCGGACGGATCCGGATCGACCGTCGGCGGGTGGTCCTCGGCGGCGTCGTGATCGCCGCGGTGGTTTCGTTCCTGGTGGGCGCCTCGATGACCTCGTCGTTCGGTTACGACATCGGGCCCTTCGGTGCACACGGGCGGTTCGCGTTCTACTCGTCGCCGACGCGTGCGTGGGAGTTTCTCGCCGGGGTGATCGTCGCGTCGTGGGAGGCTGCTGCGCTCGGTCTCCCACGCCGCGTGGCGCGTGTCGGCGTCGTCATCGGCCTCGTCGCGATCATCGGCGCGGCGTTCGTCGTGCACGGGTCCGCTGCGACGCCGGGGTTCTCGACGTTGCTCCCGGTCGGTGGCGCGGCGCTCGTCATCTTGTGCGCAGCGGCCGAGAGCGGGCCGATCGCCGGGTTGTTGTCGTCGCGTCCGATGGTGTGGATCGGTGATCGCTCCTATGGCTGGTACCTGTGGCACTGGCCCCTGATCGTGTTCGTCCGGATGTCGTTCCCGGCGGTACCGGCATGGGTGCTGTTGGCGGTCGGCATCGTGGCGCTCGTCCCGACCGAGTTGTCGTACCGCTTCGTCGAAAATCCGATCCGGCACGATCCGGCATGGCTCGGTCGGCGCGCCGTCGCCACGGCGCTTGCCGGGAGCCTCCTCGCGAGCGTCGCGTTCGTCGGCCTCGTGGCATTCCCCGAGGTGTCCGAAGCGAACGTGGCACCCGCTCGGGCCGCGCTCCAGCAGGGTGTACCCGCGCCACAGCTGTGCTACCCGACCGGGGCGCACGACGACCCGAACGCCAAAGCGTCATGTGTGTGGAAGGTCCCGCATCCCAAGGGCACCATCGTGTTGATCGGTGATTCGCACGCGTGGGCGATCGCGCCGGTGATGATCAGCGAGGCGAACCGGGCCGGGTACGACATCAACATGCTGTTCCGGCCCGGCTGCCCCTTCGCCGACGTGGTGCGGGTCGATTCGGACCCCCGGGACCGCAAGATGTGCGCCGAGTTCGTGAAGGGCAACACCACGTGGATCGAGCTGACGCGTCCCTCGCTGGTGATCCTCGTGTCGAACGAGGACACCTACGTCTCGGCGAACAACTACCGGCTCCGTGACCCGGTCACGGGAGAAACGGCCGCCGATCCGGCGAGCAGAGCGGCCGTGTGGCGCGACGGCCTGACGAGGACACTGCACGGCATCGTCGCGACGGGCGTCCCGACCGTCGTCGTGTCGACGGTGCCCCAGATCCCTCCGTTCGAACTACGGCTGTGTCCGGCGTGGCGGCTGTGGACGGATCCGCCCGGCTGTGCTCGGACGTTGCCGCGCACGACGGTCGATCAGAATCAGGCGCTCGGCCGCCGAGCGACCCGGGAAGCCGTCGATGCCGTGCCGGGGAGCACGCTCGTCGACTTCGAGGACGAGCTGTGTGGGGCCACCACGTGCAGCACCTGGTACCACCGCAGGTGGACCTACCGGGACGACACCCACGTCAGTCACTTCGGGAGCGAGTTGTTGTACCGACAGGTCCGAGCCGACGTGATCCCACGGGCGCGCCCGTGATCCGACGTCCGCAACAACTGACCGGACGCCCGCGACAACTAGGGTGACCGTTCTTCGGGCCGTAGCGCAGCTTGGTTAGCGTGCCTGCTTTGGGAGCAGGAGGTCGCGGGTTCGAATCCCGCCGGCCCGACCACCCCGCTCAAAACGAAATCTGGACGGTTGACGGCGCATAGCGCCGTCAACCGTCCAAATTTCGTTTGGGGTGTGGCCTCGGTGTGGCCTCGGTCAGACGCGGTGAAGCGTGTTGCGATCGGTGTGGTGCATCTCGCCACCGATGGCTGCGAGCGTCATCGTCAGATCCGAGGTGTAGCTGAACGTCCCGTCGTCGTTCAACGTGAACGTCGACGTGAACGCGGTGATGTGGGCACGCTGCATCAGGTACTTGTTCTGGGACAGGCCGTAGTCGGGGGCACCGGGGGTTGCCACGAACGTCAACGACTTCGACGTCGCCGTCGCATCACCACCGGCGTTGATCGCGATCCCACGTGGCACCGCGAAGCAGCGGATGACCTGCCCGGTTGCTTCTTCCCAGAGCAGGTAGCCGACCTCGTCGTGGAACGGGTCCATGGCCTCCTCGCCGTGGCGCCACGCGGTCATCTCGTAGTTCAGTCCGTGCATCGACTGTTGGCCGTTCTCGACGATCGGGATCCGCGAGAATCTCGCCTTCTCGAAGTAGCCGGTGTCGGCCGTCTCGTCTTCTTTGTTGTGGTACGACACGTCGACGCCGACGTTGCCTTCCCAGTTGCCTTCGAATGGTTCAAGTGGTCCGAGTTCGCTCATGACGGCCACTATGCCACAGCGCGCGAGGCGCGTGTCGTGGACAGATCTGATCGAGCCGATCATCGCCCCCGAAGGTCGAGCCACGTGGTGGAATGGCGCCGTGTCCGCTCCGGTCGCCCAGCGCTCGTCGCGATCCCGATTGTCGTGGGTGCTGTCGGCAGTGGTCGTTGCCGCGCTGGCATCGATCGCTGTCGGCCCCGAGGCCGGCGCGACCGTAGGCGATACGCCTCGACCGCGCCTGCTCGTGATCGGCGACAGCATCATCCTCGGGACACAGGACCACATCGCGACCGACCTGCCCGACTGGGACGTCGTGTTCGATGCAGCGGTGTCCCGGTCCACGGCGGCGGGCCTTGACGCGGTGCACGCCCACGGGACAGATTTCACGGCTGTCGTCGTCGAGTTGGGTGCGAACGACGGTGGGACGCCGGGTGTGTTCGCGCCGCGTGTGGCGGCCGTGCTCGACGCATTGGCACCCGTTCCACACGTGATCTGGTTGACGATCCACGAGGCGCGCCCCTACTACGCCGAGACCAATGCGATCATCCGCGATGCGGTGGCGGCTCACGCCAACGCTTCGGTCGGCGACTGGAACGGTGCCGTCCGCCCGGGTGACGTCGGCGACGACGGACTGCACCTGACGCCACAGGGCTCGATCGACATGGCGTCGTGGACCGCTTCGACCGTGCGACTGGCCGCCGCATCCTCGACCACGACCACGACGACCACGACGACGACCACGACCACCACGTCCACGACCACCACGACCGTGGCGCCGTCGACGACGCAGCGTGTCTCCCGGAGTCGAGCCGCACCGGCAAGGTCGGCGGCCCCGCGCACGGGACGATCCCACCGAGCGGATCGTGGTGGCAATGCCGGGGTGTGGTTCCTGGCGTTCGCCGTGGTCGCCTGCGTCGCCGGGGGCCTCCTGGTCAGGGCACGGCTGCGCCGCAACCGCGCGGGGCCCGGGTCGGGACCGGGCGATCCGACCACGAACCCGTGAGCCACGTCTCGTCCTAAGCTGCCACCGAGGGGCCCTACGGATCGCGAGGTCGACCATGGACGAGTGTGAACGCAGCCACGCCGAGATCGTCGAACGGATCGCCGGCGCCCACGGCATTCGGCCCGAGACCATCACGCCCTTGCGATCGATGCACACCGGCGAGACCGTCGGCGAGGTCGCGACCCTGTCCGCCATGAACATCGACCGGGCCGTCGGCGCCGAGCTCCGGATCGACGACGGGGAGTCGCCGGTGTGGATCCGTTCGTTCCACGTGTTCAGCGGAAGTTTCACGTTGATCCCGCATTTCGCGATCGAATGGTTCGGTACGGGTGACGAGCCGACGGACCGTGTCACCGTGCTCGTCGATCTGCTCCCGCGCATCGATCTCGCGGTGAACCTCGGCTATGTCGACGAGGTCTACGGTCCGCTCCAAGGGGCCTACGACGATGTGGCCGAGGT
>JAFDWI010000407.1 GCA_018268545.1 Actinomycetota bacterium | reverse complement strand
TGTCAGGCAAGCTCGTGGCTATAGACTTGGATATGTCGGCAGCTTTTGAACCGGTCGTTGGCATGGCGATCTCCGCTCTACTTCTCGATTGCGGAGTCGTGCTGAAGGTGGGGCTTGATTGGGAGGTTGAGATTCGGATCGAGTCCGACTTCGAAATCTTAGGTGAAGGCCCCCCAATTACAGTCCACTTCTCGCCGTGCGTTTCTGGTTCAGAAGGGCCCGCCGGTCTAACGTTGTTGGCGCAAGTTATCGGGTCCCATGTCGTATCTGCCGAGAGAAGTGCGTCGGGTGGTTTGGTTGTGGAGCTCGACACGACGGTCGTGAGGATGATCTCGGTGCCAGGAGACGACAAATATGAATCGTGGTCGTTTACGCATGGCACGGATGTTGTAACCGGCATGAGGTACTGATGCCAAGTAACGACGTGAAGAACGAGGTGAGTTCGGCGGGTCATCACCTGGCGACCAGTCGCTTCAGCACTCAGACGTGGCAGTACTCCGCCGAGTCGGAAACCCCCGCAGGATACGTGCCGTGCAACGCGGAGCAGTCTGGCAATTTCCCTCCGCATGACGCGATGGGCGAATGGCGGACAACGCACCCACTCGCCGCACAACAATACGATTCATTGTCAGCGCTCGTTACGTCATGGGACCCGCCCCCGGTAAGTCTGGAATCGGCACCATCGCTTGGCAGATACTGCATCCGGGGAATGGAGCACTGCGAAATTGATATTGGAACGAATGCTTCGGCGTGTACCGCGACGGCAGCGTCGAGTCTCATCGAACATCTCGCCGTGGACTTCACAGGTATCGGTGCCGGCGAGGCGATTACTGGCGGATGTCTGGGCGGTATCGGTGTAGCTGACCATGGCTGATTCCAGGCTCGATGCGCTCGCCCGGCGCACCCAATCACGTGGGAGGACTGTGAGCGCTGGACAGTTCGCTATTGTCTTCGTGGCATTTGTTCTCTGGGCGCCGAGTACTGGTGGAGGTAGGGGCAACCTAGCCATCGTTTTCGCGCTCACGAACCTTGTGTTGTTCGGGCTTCGTGCGTTGTTCGTACGGTGGCGCCTCGGAGGCAGCTCCTCCGTTGGGCGGACACCGTGAACGAGCATCGACGAGCGCTGCCAACTGCGCTGGCGTTTGCAAACAGTTCGTTTGACGTCGCTTTGGCGGTGGTCGGAGCGGTGTTTGTTGGTTCCATGTTGCGCGTGACGGACGGAGGGATGGTCGCGCTGTTTGTCGTCTTCGTAGTCGCTTCCAAAGTGGTGCGTGGGCTCATGCGAGGTGCTGGTCGCGGCGACCCGTGGGCACGCGGCGGTGGTAGCGGCGGCAGACCTGGTCGTAATCATCCGTGACAATGCCTGCGGCCAATAGTTGGCGCGGCACGTCCAGCGGATGCGAAGCCGGCGTCGAGTGAACGACCGGTCAGACGTCGCGGAGGAGTGACTCGATGGTCGACAACGTCGACTCGTCGGGACCGTCGACCGACGCACCGGCCTCACGTGCCTTCGCGAGCAGCTCGTCGGCAGCCTTCGACGTCGTCACCACACCATCGCGAGGTGCCCGGGACGTGCGGGTCGCACCCTTGGTCCGGGTGACCTTCTTGGCACCGCCCATCCGGTCCGACAAGCCCGAGCGCGTCGACTGGCTTCCGATACGCGAGGCACCACGAGCGTCATCCATGCCGCCCACCTTAGTGCACCGCGGTCATTCGTGTTCGGCGCCCGCGCTCGTCCGGTCGCCGAGGGTGACCGGCGGTAACACCGCCTCCGGGTCGGCAAAGAGCCGGGAGGCCTTCGTCGGCTTCGCGAGGGCGTCGGCTGCGAGCACCACTGCCGCCGCGGTGTACGTCGAGGTCTCATCGGCGGGGAAGTGCGTCTCGTCGGGATACACCGTGCCCGTCCAGTAGAGGCCACCGTCGATGCGGTACTGCTGGATCCAGGCGAACAGCGTCTGTGCCCGCTCGGTGTCGCCCATCGCTTCACAGGCGATCGCGCACTCGCACGTCTCGGCGACGGTGATCCACGGGCGATCCGACACACACCGCACACCGCGACCCTCCATCACGAAGGTGTCCCAGCGGTCGTCGATGCGTGACCGTGCCGCGTCACCCGTCAACGCTCCGGTCAAGACCGGGTAGTACCAGTCCATCGCCCAACGGTGCTTCGGCGCGAACGCATCGGGTTCGTGCGCGATCACCTGGCCGAGACGGGCCACCGACAGCTCCCAGTCGGGTCGCTCGTGACCCAGCAGTTCGGCGAGCGCGATCGCACAACGCAGCGAGTGATAGATGCTGGACGAGCCGGTGAGCAACGCGAAGGACCACGGTGTGCCATCGGCATGACGGGCCCACAGGATCTCGCCACGCGGGGTCTGCAGGTCGAGCACGAAATCGATCGCTCGCTCCACCGTCGGCCACAGCCGCTCCGCATACGCCCGGTCTTCGAACAGCAACCAGTGGTGCCAGATCCCCACGGCAACGTACGCACACACGTTCGCGTCGAGCTTGTCCTGTTCGACACCGTCGGCGAGGTAGTACTGGTGCCACGCGCCGTCAGGGCGTTGGATGTCCGCCAGCCAGTCGTAGGCGGCTTCGGCCTCGGCACGGAAACCGGCGATCGCCAGCGCGATCGCCGCTTCGACATGGTTCCACGGGTCGCAATGGCCGCCGGGGAACCACGGGATCATGCCGGTGTCGAGCTGCCAGTCGACGATCGCGGCGCTGGTCGCCGCCACCTCGACATCGGTGATCACACCGTCGATACGGGGCACCGGTGGCGCGGTCGGGTCCGTGTCGAACCCGGGCAACGGCCCGTCGGCGTCGGTGGTTCGGCCTTCAGGCACTGATCATGTCCCTTTCCTCACCGGCGCTCGACCCGAGCGGCTTGCGAGCGTACACGACCAGGCTCTTGCCGAGCACCGGGTTCAACAGGTGTTCGGTCGTCCGAGTCACCGTCGAGATCACCGGCGTGCCGGTCAGGTCCCACACGAGCACCTGGTGGTACGCCCGGACCAGCGGGTTCGAGTCGTTCGTGGGGCCGACCGCGCACCGGATCCACCAGTACGGCGAATGCAGTGCGTGCGCCCGATGCGAACCGAGCGGTTCCAGGCCGGCGGCACGCATGCGTTCGCGCACGGTGGCTTCGTCGTAGATGCGGACATGCCCACCCTCCACGAAGGGAGCGTGGTATTCGTTCGACAGCGCCCAGCAGATCTTCTCGGGCAACCACGCCGGAACGGTGATCGCCATGATCCCCCCCGGTCGGAGGATCCGGGTGAGTTCGGTGAAGGCCGCGGCATCGTCGGGAACGTGCTCGAACACTTCCGAAGCGATGATGCGGTCGAAGCTGTCGTCGGCGAAGCCGAGGTTGCACGCATCGCCGTTGACGGCATTGCCCGTCGAGGTCTCGGTGCCCTCGTCGGCCGATCCCATGGCGCCGAGCAACCCGACGACCGCGGGGAGCTCGTCGTACGCGTAGTCCAGGGCGACCACCTTCGCGCCCCGCCGGTACGCCTCGAAGGCGTGACGACCCGCGCCGCACCCCAGGTCGAGGAGCCGATCCCCGGCACGCAGGCCCAGCCGGTCGTAGTCGACGGTGAGCATCCTCAGCGCCCCGTTCCACGTTCGGCGAGCAACGCACGGTACTGCTCGATGGTGCGATCCGCAGTCCGTTTCCAACTCCACTGCTCTTCGACGCGTGCCCGTCCGGCCGCACCGATGCGAGCACGCAACTCCGGGTCGCCGAGCGCCTCGCGCAGCGCGCCGGCGAGCGCATCGGCATCGCCCGGTGGCACGGTCAGCGCCGTGTCGTGATCTTGGCCGACCACCTCGGGCAGGGCGCCGCCGGTGGTGGCGACGAGCGGGATCCCACACGACATCGCCTCGATCGCAGGCAGCGAGAAGCCCTCGTACAGCGACGGCACGACGGCGACCTCGGCCTC